>JALWQQ010000150.1 GCA_027083075.1 Campylobacteraceae bacterium | reverse complement strand
ATTTGTGGTAGCCCTTGGCACGAACGACAAGGACACCGATCGTATATCGGTGTCCTTTGTCATCATTGGCAAAGCCGTAAAAGCTGCTATGGTATTCGCGCACGTAGCCTCCATGCTTTGCAATGTGCGCCGTACCGGTTTTGCCCCCTATTTCAAGTCCGGGGAATTGTGCTTTTGTGCCCGTACCGCGTGCTACGACCTGCAAGAGAATATCGTGTATATTGCGTGCCGTGGTGGCAGAGACGATCGGTGTAGCCGCAGGTACTTTGGGCAGGTACTTTTTGCCGTCGGCATCTTCAAAGTAGGCGACAATGTGAGGGGTAACGGCAAGACCGTCGTTGTTAAAAACGCTATAGGCTTTGAGTAGTTGTGCAAAGGTTACGGTAAAGCCGTAGCCGTAGGAGGAGTTGGCGCGGTAGAGCTTGGTTTTAAGTTCGTGCAACGGGCGTACGCTTCCCGGAAAGTCGCGTGCCAGATCTATGCCGGAGGGCTTTCCGAAGCCATAGCGTAGCAAGCCGTCTCTAAACTCTTCACCGCTAAGTCGCCAAGCGATCTGTGAGATGCCGATATTGGAGGAGTGGACGATGATATCGGTAGCACTTAACGAGGCGAAGGGTTCGTCGTCGGTAATTTTATGTTTTTTATCCAATCGCAATACACCGTTATAGGTGTTGAAGTAGCTTTGCGGTGTGACGCGCCCTTTGTCGATTGCCAACGAAAGGGTGATGGGTTTGATCACCGAGCCAGCCTCGTAAGTATAGACCGAAAATTTTGGGTAGAGATTGGCGATATCGCTTTTGCGAATGTGCGCGGGATCGTAACGGTTGCTTGATGCCAAGGTGAGGACTTTGCCCGTTTTGCTCTCCATGATGCCCAGTAGTATCTCGTCGGCTTGAAGCTCGCTTTTCATCGCATCAAGCATCAGTTCGATGCGCCGCTGAAGCGCTATCGGGATATTGAGGTGCAGATCGAGTCCGTCGACACGAATCTGATCGATGCTGTATTTGTTGTGAATGACGGTGCCGAGTACGTCGCGTTTGCCTTTGAAGTAGCCGTCCTTTTTGGAGCGTAGATGTTTCTCGTACGCACGCTCTAAGCCCGCCATTCCGACAGGGCGGACATAGCCTTTCTCATAGCTCTTTTTGACAAAACCGAGTAGCGGCTCGAGGATATCGTGCGCACGAAAGCGACGGCGTTCACCCGTCTCGATGATGTCGAGTCCGTAGAGTATCTCGACACCGTAGCGATTTTTGACGGTATGAAAGATCTTATAGCGACGCAGTTTGCGTGCTAACTGTTTGAGCTGCATCGCACGCTGATGGTCGAGATCGTCCGCCAAGACGATGTTGCCGCGCTTTTTTTCAAGCTTTTTCAATATCTCCGATTCGGGCTTGTCGGCATAGAGGCTAAAGAGCGTGGCAAAAAGCTGTTTTTTCTCTTTTGTGATCGACTCTGCACGTACGACCGCCTTGTAACTCTTTTGTGAATCGCTCAGGGTAAAACGATCCGCCGAGATGATCTTACCGCGATAAGAGCGCTCCTTGTAGACTGCATCACGCGAGGGGATCTTACGTTCCGACAAAACCGTTTTGAGTATCGAGAGCAAGAAGATACTCATTAGTAGCGCGATAAGAAGATAGAGAAGCAAGAGACGCAATTTGCGCTGGTAAATCGCCGGTTTTTTCGCTTTGGACCCCATCTTCTTCCCGCTACGTAAAATTGGGCACATTTTATACAACTTTAGCTATAAAGCGGGTAAAATAGTATTTAATATAATCCGATCCAAAAGCAATGGAAAGAAGATGATCGACAAGAAACTTTTAGCGGGTGTGACGGCGCTACTAACCTTTTCGTTAATCATGAGTTATTCGCTTTCGGTCTTTACCGTCTTGCATTTCGGATATAACGATCTGCACTTCTTTATCAGGCAATCAATCGCCGTCGGTATCGGGTTTGTAGCGATCTTTGTTTTAAGCAAGCTTGATCCCGATCGCTGGTTTGTGCCGCTTGGGATGCTGCTCTTTGTCGGTTCGTTTGCCGCAATGGCGGCAATGCAGGTGTTGCCCGCTTCGTTAGTGACGGCGGTGGGTGGTGCCAAGCGTTGGATCAAACTGGGTGGCTTCTCTATCGCCCCCGTCGAGTTTTTCAAGGTCGGCTTTGTCTTCTTTTTGGCGTGGAGTTTTTCGCGCAAACTTGCCGATCGCACCCACAAAGGCTTTTGGGACGAGCTTCGTTCCTATATGCCCTACCTCTTTGTCTTTGCCATAGCGGTTATCATCATCGCCGTCTTTCAAAAAGATCTTGGACAGGCGGTCGTTTTGGCAGTAACCTTGATGACACTTTTTTTGCTTATCGGCGGATCGTTCAAGTTTTTTGCCATGATGGTTTCATTGGGCTTTGTGGCTTTTGTGGGGCTGATCTTTTTGGCACCGCACCGTATCGCGCGTATCAAGAGTTGGTGGCTTAGTGTACAAGATACGATCCTTTCGCTCTTGCCTTTCGAGTCGCTGCAAAAGTTGCGTATCGAGGGGAGCGGCAAAGAGCCGTGGCAGATCTCCAACTCGCTCAATGCCATCCATAACGGCGGCTTTTTCGGACAGGGGTTAGGCAATGGTCAGTTTAAATTGGGATATCTCAGCGAAGTGCACACCGACTTCGTCTTGGCAGGTATCGCCGAAGAGTGGGGTTTTGTCGGCATTGTGGCGGTAGTGCTGACCATGCTCTTTATACTCTTTCGCATCTTCAAGATCGGCGCGTCGGTGCGCAACCCGATGTATTATCTCTTTAGTATCGGTGTGGCGATGCTGCTGGCGATGGCGTTCGTGCTCAACGCCTTTGGTGTGGCGGGCATCACGCCGATCAAAGGGATCGCCGTGCCCTTTTTGAGCTATGGTGGTTCGCATATCATTGCTGCCTCTTTGGCGATCGGGATGGTGCTGATGATCTCTAAAAAAACGACAAAGGACAATGTGTGAGTATCGTGATGACGGGCGGCGGTACCGGCGGGCACTTGGCGATCGTGCGCGCAGTCAAAGAGGCACTGGTAAAGATACGCTCTTCGCAGAGCGAGGAGCGGGATATCTCTATCGTCTATATCGGTTCGACGCGCGGGCAAGATAGGGCGTGGTTCGGCGAAGACAAAGCCTTTGCGGCGCGCTACTTTCTTGGAAGCGAGGGGGTGGTCAATAAACGCGGCATAGGGAAATTGCGTGCACTGCTTTCGCTTTGGCGCGCCTTTCGCGAGGCGCGTGCTATTTTGAAAAAGCATCATGCAAAAGTACTCTTTAGCGTCGGCGGTTATTCTGCCGCACCCGCCGCGCTGGCAGCGCTTTCGATGGGCATACCGATCGTCATTCACGAGCAAAATGCGGCGGTCGGATCGCTCAACAAACTTTTGCGTCCCTTTGCCAAAGCGTTTCTCTCCTCTTATGAGTCGCAGAGTCCGCTTAAGCACTACCCTGTTAAGTCGGATTTTTTCGAGAGCGCACGGGTACGCAACAGGGTGGAGACGATCCTCTTTTTGGGCGGCTCCCAGGGCGCAAAAGCGATCAACGATATAGCGCTTGCATTGGCGCCGACGCTGCAAGCGCGCGGTATTAAGATCCTGCATCAAGCCGGAGAGCGTCATCTTGATGCCGTACAAGAGGCGTATCGTGCTATGGGGATCGAGGCGGAGTGTTTTGGATTTACCGATCGCATGCCCGAACTGATGGCAAGTGCCGATCTTGCCGTTGCGCGTGCCGGCGCCTCGACACTCTGGGAGTTGGTAGCCAATGGGTTGCCTACCTTTTTTATCCCCTACCCCTACGCAGCCTCCGATCACCAATACCACAACGCCGCCTTTTTGGTAGAAAAAGGGTTGGCGTGGATGAAGCGCGAAGCGGATGTAAAGCCCGAAGATATCATAGCGGCACTGGATCTTCCGCTTGAAACACGGAGCCGTGAACTGATGCAACTTGCCTCAAACAAGGGTGCAGAAGAGATCGCTGCATTTTTGATCCGCACTATCGACTCTTGAGACTCCACAACCGCGCCACAAAAAAGATTTATGATTTTGCAAGTGGAGGGAAGAGATGCAAAGGAATGATAATGTGGCGAACTATAGTCTCAGGAGTGTTGCTGCTCTTTTCAATGAATGCTTGCAACCTTGTTGCCGTAGGTGATTATAGTAACGATCCGAGTTATTTCGGTGTTTACGAAAATAGGCTCAATCTCTTTTATCTCGAAGATGCGCATGGTCACGGTGTTGCCAATGTGCACTATGTCTGTGATAGCGGCGAAGGTTATACCGAACCCGACGGCGCTTTCTACTTTTATCTCGGTGATAGTTGTACGTTCGATCTTATTGCACGTATCGTCGATAGTCGCTATGACCGTCTGTTCTTGCGAGATCGCTATGGCGATGGTGTACCGGGCGTAAGCTATATTTGCGAAAACGGTGGAGAGGGCGTAACCGACAATGCGGGATATTTTTATTATCAAAATCTTATCGGAGGCGAAGATATCTGCACCTTTAGCCTATGATAACGGCTATTTGGGTAAAATAAGTCCAATTTTCACAGAGGACTTATAGTAATGGATATCCGCGAACGCTTTCTTTCCTTTTTTGAGAGCAAGGGGCACCAACGCGTCCCCTCTTCACCGCTTGTGCCTGACGATCCGAGCTTGATGTTTACCAATGCCGGTATGGTGCAGTTTAAAAAGGTTTTTACCGGCGAAGCGCCGATCCCGGAGCCGCCGCGCGCTACCTCTTCGCAGCTCTGTGTCCGTGCCGGCGGCAAGCATAACGATCTGGACAATGTCGGCTATACCGCCAGGCACCATACCCTTTTTGAGATGTTGGGCAACTTCTCT
>JALWQQ010000149.1 GCA_027083075.1 Campylobacteraceae bacterium | reverse complement strand
GAGTGCGTCGATGCGTTGTGCGATCTCGTCAAAGCCCATCGGGTTACCGTCGTAGTAGTAGTTCCCCTCTTTGTCCACCGAAAGTGTGACGCTAAGCGGCGGGATCTTGCCGCTACTTTGCGCATTCGGTAGATCGAGTTTCACCCCTTTGTGCGTCACGAAGGTAGCGGTTGCCAAGACGATGACCAGAAGCACTAAGACGATGTCGATGAACGGCACGACATTCATCTTATCGAAGCGTTCGCGTCGCACTTAGTGCTCCTTGCGCTCTTGCGCGATATCCCATCGTGCCAAGAGCCTGTCGACTTTGCCGATGAGTAGATTGTAGAGGATGGTCGAAGGGATCGCTACCAGCAGTCCCGCCGCCGTTGCTTTGAGCGCTAACGCCAGATGCTTCATCACCTCGGCGGGGTTGATCTCGCTACCCTTTTCGCCGATGACATAAAAGGTTAAGATGATCGCAAGTACCGTGCCGAGAAGCCCGATATAGGGCGCGTTAGCGCCGATGGTGGCGATGGCGGGCAGTCGCCGCATCAGGTCAAGCTCCAACGCCGTTTTGCTCTCATAGTTTTCGGGCTTGATGCTTCGATAGCTCAAGAAGCGTTCTATCGCAAAGGCGATCGCCGTAAAGCTCATCACAACCAAGATGCCTATGATGCCATAATCCACGATGTTTTTGAGTTCTTCTATTTGCATGTTCGGATTATAGCCGCAAGTCTATTAAATCCAAAAAAACGCAAAATTTGACACATTTTTATGTTAACCAAAAAGTGAGGCAAGATGTTAAAACCGGCTATTTTCGAGCAAAATCAGCCTTCTTTCGCCTTTTTTAAGTCGATTTGAGATACACTCTTGGGAATTTTATAGAAAGGAAGGCTATGGCGGATCTCTTTGAGGCAAACGGTCATAACGAGTCGGTACTGATCGAAGAGAGCATGAAGAGTAGCTATCTCGACTACTCCATGTCGGTGATCATCGGGCGTGCGCTTCCCGATGCGCGTGATGGGCTCAAGCCGGTGCATCGGCGTATCTTGTATGCGATCGACGAGCTCAATCTGTCGCAGCGCGCACCCTACAAAAAGTCGGCGCGTATCGTCGGGGATGTGATCGGTAAGTATCACCCTCACGGCGATACGGCGGTCTACGATGCGCTGGTGCGTATGGCGCAAGACTTCTCGATGAAGGCACCGCTGATCGACGGACAGGGAAACTTCGGTTCGATCGACGGCGACAATGCCGCAGCGATGCGTTACACCGAAGCGCGTATGAGTAAGATCGCCGAAGAGCTCTTGGCGGACATCGATAAAGAGACGGTCGATTTCGTGCCCAACTACGACGATTCGCTTAAAGAGCCCGATGTGCTTCCTTCGCGCCTTCCTAACCTTTTGCTTAACGGCTCAAGCGGTATCGCCGTCGGTATGGCGACCAACATTCCGCCTCATCGTTTGGATGAGCTTGTGGACGGTTTGGTCTATCGTATCGACAATCCCGAATGCGAGATCGAGGAACTACTTCCGATCGTACAAGGACCGGACTTTCCCACCGGGGGGATCATCTTCGGACGCAAGGGGATACACGACGCGTACAAAACGGGGCGCGGGCGCATCAAGATCCGTGCCAAAACCCACATAGAGCAAAAGGGTAACAAGGAGATCGTCGTCGTTGACGAACTGCCCTATCAGGTCAACAAAGCGCGCCTGATCGAAAATATCGCCCAACTGGTCAAAGACAAGCAGATCGAGGGGATTTCCGAGATTCGTGACGAGTCGGACAGAGAGGGGATGCGCATCGTCATCGAGCTCAAGCGAGACGCGATGAGCGAGATCGTGCTCAATAACCTCTACAAATCGACACAGATGCAAGTGACGTTTGGTATCATCATGCTGGCGATCAACAACAAAGAGCCGAAGATCTTTAACCTTGCCGAGCTCTTCGATCTCTTCTTGAACCATCGCAAGACGGTTGTGATCCGCCGCACGATCTTCGATCTCGAGAAGGCGCGTGCAAGAGCGCATATCTTGGAGGGGCTCAAGATCGCCGTGGATAACATCGACGAGGTGATCAAGATCATTCGCGCCTCGGCAGACGACGACGAGGCAAAAGAGAACCTCATGTCGCGTTTCTCTCTTAGTGAGATCCAAGCCAAGGCGATCCTCGAGATGCGTCTGCGCCGCTTGACGGGACTCGAGATAGAGAAGATCGAGAGCGAGTTAGCAGAACTTCGCAAAAAGATCGAGGAGCTTGAGGGGATACTCAAGAGCGAAGAGAAGATCAACGCGATCATCCGCGAAGAGCTTCTGGAGATCAAAGAGAAGTATGCGATGCCGCGCTTGACGGAGATCGTGGATGACTATGACGATATCGACATCGAAGATCTCATCCCCAACGAGCCGATGGTGGTGACGATCACTCACCGCGGCTATATCAAACGCGTACCGCTGAAGCAGTATGAGCGTCAGCACCGCGGCGGTAAAGGCAAGACGGCGGTGACGACCTACGAGGATGACTTTATCGAAAACTTTTTTGTTTCCAACACTCACGATACATTGATGTTTGTAACAGATAGAGGACAACTCTACTGGCTTAAGGTCTATCGCATCCCCGAGGCGTCGCGTACCGCCAAAGGCAAAGCGGTGGTCAATCTGATCAATCTGCAGCCGGGTGAAAAGATCATGGCGATCATTCCGACTACTGACTTTGACGAGAGTAAATCGTTGGTCTTCTTTACCAAAAACGGCATCGTCAAGCGCACAAACCTGAGCGAATACTCTAACATCCGTTCCGTAGGCGTTCGGGCGATCAACCTTGATGAAGAGGATGAGATCGTCGATGCGAAGATCATCACGCCCGAGACGCGTTGGCTCTTTGTAGCAACCAAGAAGGGGCTTTGCATCCGCTTTAAGGTCGAAGATGCGCGTGAGATCGGACGCGTCGCGCGCGGGGTCACGGCGATCAAGTTTAAGATAGACGATGACTATGTTTGCGGTGCGGCAACGATCGATGATGAAGAGGAAGAGCTCTTGATGCTCTCCGAAAAGGGACTCGGCAAGCGGACGACCGCCGCGGAGTATCGTGAGCAAAACCGCGCCGGCAAAGGGGTGATCTCGATGAAACTGACGCCTAAGACCGGTGATGTAGTCGGTGTCGTAAAGGTCAAAGAGGACAAGGATCTGATGTGTTTGACAAGTGCGGGCAAGATGATCCGTGTCGATATGGGACAGATACGCAAAGCCGGGCGCAATACCTCGGGTGTTAAAGTGGTTACTTTGGATAAAAAAGATAGAGTGGTGTCGATGGCAAAATGCCAAAAAGAGCAAAAGCCCGACGAGGTCACCGAAGTGGAGGATCCGAGCGGTGCAGCAAATAGCGGTGAGAGCTTACTTTAAGGAGTTGTTGCGTGAGTGAAAAACTGTACAATATCGCCGTGGTTGGCGCAACGGGAGCTGTCGGTGAAGAGATCTTTCGTGTGCTTGAGGAGCGACACTTTCCCGTCGCTTCGGTGCTACCTTTGGCAAGTGCGGCAAGTGCGGGCAAGAAGATCGTTTTTCGCGATAAAGAGTATACTGTAGAGGCGTTGACGGAGACGGTCTTTGAGGGGCGCGATATCGACATCGCCTTTTTTAGTGCGGGCGGTAGCGTCTCTGCGCACTATGCCAAATATGCCGTCGAGGCGGGCGCGGTGGTCATAGACAACACCTCGCACTTTCGCATGGATCCCGATGTGCCGTTGGTGGTACCCGAGGTTAACCCCGAAGATATCGAACTTTGGGAGCAGACAGGTATCATCGCCAACCCCAACTGTTCAACTATCCAAATGGTGCAAGTGCTCAAGCCGCTACACGATCTTTACGGCATTAAGCGCGTAGATGTTAGCACCTATCAGGCTACGAGTGGAGCAGGAAAAAAGGGGATGGAGGAGCTTGTCAAGCAGATGCAGGACTTCTTCCACTTCAAACTCGACGATTCTCCCGTAGAAGCCTTTCCGCATCAGATCGCGCTCAATGTGATCCCACAGATCGACAAGCCGCAGCCAAACGGCTATACGCGCGAAGAGATGAAGATGGTCAATGAGACTAACAAGATCATGCACAGCGATATCGCCGTGAGTGCAACCTGTGTACGCGTCCCCGTTTTGCGTTCGCACTCCGAAGCGATCACGATCGTCTTTAGCGAAGGGGTCGATGTGAGTGTTGAAGAGGCGCGTGCAGCACTCGAGGCATTTGAAAATGTCAAGGTGATAGACGATTTGGAGCAGGGGCAATACCCGATGCCGATTATTGCTACTGATACTGACTATACCTATGTAGGGCGTATCCGCAAAGATCTTTTTAGCGAAAATATCTTGCATCTGTGGTGTGTTGCCGATCAGGTGCGTGTAGGTGCGGCGACCAATGCCGTGCGTATCGCACAAAAGTGGATTGCCTTGGAGGAGTAGCCTGTGAGCGAAAAGAAGGTATATGAAAATGACGCCTTGGAGAACAGTTGGTACGAAAACGCTTTCGAGAGCACGCTGTGGGGGACGCGTTTTTTCGTGCTCTTTGCGGTGATTTTTAGTATGATCGGCGGTATCGCGCTCTTTTTGGTTGCAAGTGCCGATATTTGGCATGTAGCAACCATGGTTTTCGAGAACTATTTCGGTTCCGTTGCAATTGGCGATCGCTTTCATAAACTCATCGTGACCGAACTGATCGGTGCGGTCGATCTCTATCTGATCGCTATCGTTCTTTTTATCTTCGGTTTCGGACTCTATGAGCTCTTTATCTCGCAGATCGATGTGGCCAAAAAGAGTGCTGCAAGCAAGATACTGGAGATCCATTCGCTGGATGAACTCAAAGATAAGCTTGCCAAGGTGATCATTATGGTAC
>JALWQQ010000148.1 GCA_027083075.1 Campylobacteraceae bacterium | reverse complement strand
GTCAAGAAGGTATCCGACGACGTAGACGACAGCACCAAGTAAGAGAGAAGTGGTGAGCGTCTCGTCACGATAACCCTGCCTAAATCTTCTCTATTTTCTCTTTTTCTTTACAACTATAACATTGCTTATGCTATGCTATCTCTGTTGATATCTTTAACCCGAATCTCGAAAGAGGATTCTTTGAATTTGCGTTGTGCTCGCGTTTACGGGGTTTGCAGAAAATTTGAGTCGTACTTGGAAAGTGCGGCGATGGTTTTATGCGAAGTGCGTGAATGCGATGATAATGCAAAGTCTTGAATGACTATTGAGAGATTTGGGTTTATATAGGAGGAGTGAAGATGTTAAAAAAAGGGTTGGTTCTTTCCTTTTTGGCTTCCGTTCTGCTCTTTGCCGATGCACTTCCTTTGGCACACATGGCGACACTACCCGGTAAGCCCGACAAAGCCTTCGAAAAGGTCATGGAGGAGAAGATCGGTACTGTTGGCTTTAAGATCACCGATGAACACAAGCGGGTCAACGACCAATATGAAAAGAAGTACGGCAGCACCAACCTTGAAATCCTCAGCTTTATGCCGGTAGTCAACGATACGCTTATCTTACCGCTGCTCAACAAAGATCCGCGCATTGCGGGCTTTGCACCTTTCAATATGCTGATCTATCGCAAAAAGGGCGAAACGGTTACGCATATCGGACACCTCTCGGCGAAGATGATGCTTGAGATACTGGGGATAGAGGATAAAGAGATACGAAGCAAGTATATCGATGGTGTAGCAAAACTCGATACGCTGCTTAGCAAAGAGCTCAATGCAAGCTTCGAAGATCTTCCCTACAAAAAGCTTCCCGAAACGCGCATGATGACCTTCGTCTATGAGTTCAAAAAGCCTGAAAATATGGAGGATTTTCTCGATGAATTTCAAGAGAAATTTGAAGATGCTTTCGTCGATGCGGGTTATCTGATCGCAGGTTACCACAACTTTATGGAAGCAAGTGACGATGCGCCGAAGATCCTCAAAGGATTTGATGCCTTTTGGACCTACTCGTTATGCCACCTTCAGTTCTCCTACGGCGTTTTCGATACCACGCCGCCGCGTCCCGACGCCGGACTCTTTGCCCCCTGCACGCTTTATGCCTATATCAAAAAGGGTAGCAATCGTATCGTGATGGGGATGTATCGCCTCCACAACTGGAGCGACACACTGGGGATCAAGAATGCTAAAAAGATGGCGCTTATCGACAAACTCGATCGTGAGATACCCGCCATCATGACCAAACTCGGCATGAAGCACGCGACCAATGCACCCGATCCCAAGGTGATCGAAGCACCCGAAGCCAAAAGCGCTGTGCAACCCCATACGCCAACACCCATCAAAAACCATGTCGCACCTGCGTCTGTACAAAAACCCAAAACCCAACGTATAGAGGCGGGGGAAGAGATCATCGACATTACGATCCCCGTCCCACCCAAGCCTCCCAAAGCTCCGAAGCTGCATGTACACTACGAAGGTAAAGAGGTACAACAAAGCACAGAAAACAATATCGGCTTACAAACCAATCGTGCCATACGCTTCTCCAAGCGCACCCCACCGGGTTACATCCCACCCGAAAAGCGCCAAACAAAAGCCGAAGAGGCAAACGACAATAGTCCCGCAGGAGAGATCGCAAACGGGCGATTAAGCCTCTATCTTCGCGGCGCCTACCGTGATGCCGAAGCAGTCAAAAAGGCGCTTGAATCGCAGGGCTTCAAGGTGATCGCACAGGTACCCGTCGATAAAAAGGGGATGTTGGTCGTTACGATATTTAGCGATGATACTGCAGACAAAGAGGGCTCCGATTTTGCCAAAGAGTGGCGCATCTTAAGCAACGGCATCGACAAAACGATCGCCGTACAAAACCCGCTCTTTATCGCCAAAGCCTACGAAGGCAAAGAGGCGAATCTCGACGAAGCACGCAAGTGCCTCAAGCGCTTGCGCAACGCTTTCGGCGATCTAAGTAACGGCAAAGACAAACTCAAAGTTACGCGTCTTGCCAACTATCGCTTTATGAAAGGGATGCCCGGATACGGCGACATGGTCACGCTTGCACAAGGAGGCAATCTGCTAAAAAAAGCAGAAGGCAAAAAGAGTGTCGCCTATCGCCACACGCTGGCAAACGGCGATACGATCATCGGCATCAACTTTTCGCGCCGCACCCAAAAGTTTGTTAAAAAGATAGGGGTACAAAATGCGGCGCTACTACCCTATCCGATCCTTGTCACAAAAGATAAAGCGGTGATGCTCGATCCGAAATACTATATTGCGCTGATGTATCCGTCACTACAAATGAGTCAATTTATGGCGATCGCTACCATTCCCGGCGCGATCGTCGAAGAGGCAAAGAGGTTATTTAAGTAGAGTTACTTCGCCTTTTCGAGATATTCGCCCGTTTCGGTATTGACCTTAATTTGGTCACCCTCGAGGATATGGAAAGGTACTTGGATCACTGCGCCGCTATTGAGTGTCGCAGGCTTCTTACCGCCTTGCGAGTCGCCTTTGAAGTTCGGCGGTGTCTCTACAACTTCATAGATATAGGTTTCGGGAATCTCGACGGTTAGCGGCTCACCGTTATGGTAGAGGATCGTCGTCTCCATCCCGTCAACCAAAAATTTGATCGTCTCTTCGCCTACCTGATCGTGTGTCAAGCCGATCTGGTCGTACGTCTCGCTATCCATAAACTGCAAAAACTCGCCGTCGTCGTAGAGATACTGCATCTTTTTGTATTCAAGCTCGGGCACCTCGAACTTATCGCCTGCATGTACCGTCTTTTCGATCACTTTACCGCTTTTAAGATGCTTGATCTTCATGCGCACAAATGCCGCACCTTTGCCCGGTTTGACGTGCAAAAACTCCACCACTTTGTAGGGGTTGCCGTCGATTTCGAGTCTGACACCCTTTTTGATATCACCCATGCCGATAGTAGCCATTGCTTTGCTCCTCGTTGTTTTCGTTCGGTGATTATAGCCAAATTAATCTATAGCGACTATAATTGTGCTCATGGAAACGATACGCCCGATACTTGAAAAACGTCAACGCTATGCCCTCATTGCTCTCTTTCTCACAGCACTACTCGGTATCCTCTCGGCTTACTTCTACCCTCTCTCACCGCCGAGCTATATTCCCGCTACTTATCGTATGCCCATCGTCTATTTCCTCATCGCTTACAAACTGATCGAACTAAGTGTTTTTTACTATCTGCTACTTCATCGACCCTGCAAAGAGAAAAATCGCTTCGAACGCGCCCGCTGCGAAAAGAAGGCAAAGATCTTCTACTACCTCGTACCGCAAGGCTCCATCGTTTTCGGCATCCTCTCGTACAAACTCAGCGGACAAGTCGGCTATCTCATGCTCTTTTTGTTAATCGCCCTAATGACACTGTTGGTGCACAGACCGGAGAAATTAGAAATTAGAAGTTAGAAGTTAGAGGGTCTGACCCTAAAGAATGAGCAACAAGGAACCAAATTTAGTGAAGAGTGATGAGTGATGAGTGATGAGTGATGAGTGAAGAGTGATGAGTGAAGAGATTCGGTTTGCTTTTTATGAAAAGCTTTTGTTTTAACGGGACTAAAGTTATTATCTTTGCTTCGATACTTTTTTAGAAAAAGTATCCAAAAAGCGTCGTTTTGCAATTGTGCGGGCGATGCTCTCGGCGCCGCGCTTCGCGCCGAGGGGCGCCTTCGCATCTGCACAAGAGGTGCAAAACGACAGGAATGACATGGGTATACTCTCAAAAATGAGAAGTTAGATGCAAGGATGAAGTGATTTAGGAGTAGGGGCTTTAGCCCCGTCTTTTGAGTGAAGAGATTCGGTTTTGTTTTATTGTTTGTGCATCCTGCTATCCGTTACCTGCGTACCGTTATCCGAATATAGCTTGCTTTAGATTTTGCCTAACAACAATATGAGTGAAGTAAGCTTCCTACAAGTTTGCGCTGATTTTGCTTTGAGTGCGCGGTGAATTGCGAAGGAGTTTACAAAAAAATGGGTTTTGGTAATAGCTATAGTTTGCTTTAGATTTTGCCTAACGGCGTGAGTGGAGTAAATTTCCTACAAGTTTACGTCGGTTTTGCTTTGAGTGTGCGGTGAATTGCGAAGGAGTTTACCATAGAAGTAAATGACTGAGCAAGAGTCCGCCGCTCAAAGTGAAGGCGGCGCAAAATTGTAGTGAAATTAGTGGCAGCCGCAACCGGTCCCACACGACCCCCCACCTGCCGCCGCACCGGCAGTAGTACTACACGCACTTACACCGGGAGGTGTCGTCGGTTGGATCGCGGCGTTGTCGGCTCCACCTTCGGCATGTACTTTGTCAACAAACGCCAAGAGCTCGCTTGCGGCAGCTTGGAAGCGCTTAGCCGTTTCGCTGTCGGGCTTGTGATAGACGACGGGGTGTCCGCTATCACCACCTTCGCGTACGGCAGGTTCGATCGGGATACGCGCCAAGACATTGGTTTTATACGCTTCGGCAACCGGCTCGGTAGTGCCCATACCGAAGATATCGGACTCTTCGCCGCAATTTGGGCAGATGAAACCCGACATATTTTCGACGATGCCCGCGATGGGGATGTGAAGCTTTTGGAACATGTCAAGTGAACGTCTGCTATCGTCCAGAGATACCGCTTGAGGTGTTGTAACGGTTACACCGGCGGTAACGGGCACAGACTGTGCCAAGGTGAGTTGCGCATCACCTGTACCAGGAGGCATATCGATAACCAACACATCGAGATCACTCCAGAGGATATCGCGCAAAAACTGCTCGATCGCCTTCATGATCATCGATCCGCGCCAGATAAGCGACTGTCCCGGCTCAAGAAGCGATCCCATACTCATCACCTCAACCCCG
>JALWQQ010000147.1:684-4909 GCA_027083075.1 Campylobacteraceae bacterium | reverse complement strand
AAGATCGACGAAGCCTTGGCGCAGAGTGTCGAGAAGTTGGCGACTTTCGCCCGCGTGGTCGCGGAGCAAAACCGCACCCTTTTTGATGAATTGGAGCAGTTGAAGCGTCGCCATGTTTCGTAGAGAGGAGGAGTGTGGCGGTAGCTTTTGGATCTCGTATGCAGACTTGATGGCGGGTTTGCTCTTTGTCTTTATCCTCCTCATCGGCGCGATCGTCTCTAAAAGCGTGATCCTCAAGAGCGATCTGCAGCAAAAAAAGGCGCGCCTTGAGAAGGTGACGCAAAACCTGCAAGAGAAGCAAAAACGCCTTGAGGCACTGCGACACAACCTCACAAGTAGCGAGCACAAACTCGAAAGCAAAGAGGAGACGATCCAAAGGCAGGCACACACCATCGCACTCAAAGAGGCGGAGATCAAGAAGCTCAAAAAGATGTTGCTTGAGCTCAATACCTGCGCCGATGCGCTCAATGATAAAGTCGTTATCGTGCAGCGCTTACTTAAAGAGACAAACGCCTCGTTGCAGGGTGCGCACAAGGCGCTGGAGCGTTACAAGGGTAAGGTCTTGGTGCTTTCCAATGCCGTCAAGGAGGCAAACGCCACCATTGCGCAAAAGGAGGCGAAGATCTTGGCGCTGCTCAATGCCTTGGATGAGAAGAAGACACGCTACGATACACTTATCGCCAAGCTACGCAAACAAAAGGCACAGATCAAAGCGCTTACGGGCATTCGCCTCAAGGTGATCGCCGCACTCAAAGAGGCGCTGGGCAAAAAGATCGATATCGACAAAAAGAGCGGATCGCTCAAGCTTGCTTCTAATGTCCTCTTCGACAAAGGAGAAGCGACGCTCAAAGAGGCGGCGAAAGCGACGCTAAAAAAGGTTTTCGAGGAGTATATCGTTACGTTGATGGAGGATCCGCGCATCCGCCCCTACCTCAAGCGCATTGTGATCGAAGGGCACACCGACAGCGACGGCGGCTATCTTTATAACCTACGCCTCTCTCAGCAACGCGCCTTGGCGGTCATGAACTACCTGCTTACGCTGCCCGTAGCCAAAAAGTACGACCTTAAGCCGCTGATGAGCGCTTCGGGACGCTCTTATGTCGATCGCATCGTGCGCAACGGCAAAGAGGACAAGGAAGCCTCAAGACGCATTGAGATCAAGTTTGTGCTCAAAAACGACGATGCGATGCAAGAGATCGAAAAGGTTTTGGATGCACCGTGAGTTCGAAGCGATACACCTCAAAGAGGCACACCGCAAACTGGTGCGCCACTTGGAGGCGGCAAGAGAGATTGGCAAAAAGAGCAACGATGCAAGCAAAACAAAACGCCCGACTAGCTTATGGAGACGCTTTCTTACGCTGCTACGACCAAAAGGGAGGCGCGGATGATACCCTTTGGAGCTCTTGCACCGCTTTTTCACCGCTTTGGCGAGCGTATCTACGGGGAGGAGATCAAAGGACTTCTTCGTGTACTGATCGAGGATTTGCCCGAAGGGGCACATCTGGCGGATATCGGAGCGGGTACCTGTGTCTTGTCGCATCTCACGCAACGTTATCGTGACGATCTGACACTTACGGCGATCGATCCATGCGAAAAGATGCTCTACTATTGTCACGACGATATCACAACCCATATAGCCGGCGCCGAAGCGATCCCTCTTGAAGCGACTTCCTACGATATGGTGCTTGTCGGAGAGGCGCTACATCACTTTCGCGATGTCGATGCGGCACTTGACGAGATAGACCGCATCCTCAAGCCCGGAGGCAAACTCTTTCTTTACGACTTCGATCCGACACACTTCAAGGGCAAGATGATCGCCCTTTTCGAAAAGCTCATGGGTGAGCCTGCACACTTTTTCGCACCCGAGGAGATCGCAAAAAAGCTTGAAGGTTTTGGTTTTGCATGCGAGATAAAGACGGCAAGCTGGCGCTATGTGATCGAAGCTAAAAAGGTTGAAGCATGACCGAACGCAGAGAGGCACGCATCCGCGCAACCATCGCACACAAGCAGCCCGATCTGCAACTCTTCTTGGACGATGTCTACTCGTCACAAAACTACTCGGCGATCTTACGCACTGCCGATGCGGTGGGCATCTTGCATCTTTACTACAGTGTGCATCACGGCAATCCTTTTGAAGTGCACCGTACGATCAGCAACGGTAGCGAGCGATGGCTCTTTAGTAAGCGCATCGACTATACACAGCGCGCCGCCTTTTTGAGGCAAAAGCAGGCGGAGGGCTTTCAGGTGATCGTCACGCACCTGAGCGAGACGACGGTAACGTTCCGCGCCCCCGACTATACACGCCCGAGCATCATCGTCGTCGGCAATGAAGTAGAGGGGGTAAGCAAAGAGGTCGCCACGCTTGCCGACAGCCACATCAAGATACCGATGTACGGCATGGCACAAAGTCTCAATGTCTCTGTTGCTACCGCCGTAACACTCTACGAAGCGCAACGCCAACGCTTTGAGGCGGGGATGTACGACACCCCGCAGCTTGATGATGCGCAACAAGAGGCGCTCTTCGAGGCGTGGCGACACCGTGACGAGATCGCCAAGCGTTCCAAAGGTAAAGTCCCCATAGAAAACGACCCTAAAGAACTCGGACTTTTGTGGTAAATAATAAAGTTTGATATGTTATAGTTGTACCCTGTTGAGGGTCGGGACACACTATGATATATCACACGATTCGTATTCGTTTTCAAAACGCTAAAACACCACTCTACTTTATCGGTTCGCAGCTACGCGGCGCTTTCGGGTATGCACTCAAACGCACCGTCTGCATCAATCCCGCTTTTGAGTGCAGTAGCTGTTTTGCCGCCGACAATTGCCTCTACTACGACTTTTACGAATCCAAAGAGGGGTACCATCCTTACCGCTTCGACTTCGAGCTTGGCAAGAGCTATTATGACTTTCGTCTCTATCTTTTCGGTGAGGCGACAAGCAAGCTTGCCTATGTCGTCTCGGCACTGCATCGCATGCTAACCGACACAGGCATAGGCAAAGAGCGTTTTAAAGTAACCGCCTACGAACTCTTTGTCAACGGCGCCTCGGCGATGAAAGAGGGCAAGATCGTACTACCGACGAGCGAACCTCTTGTTTTTGAGTTTCCTAACGACGTTGCCGACAACGTAAAAGTGCACTTTATCACCCCCTTGCGTATCAAAAGCAACAACCGCTTCGTACGTCACGCTGAACATTTGACACTTCGTGCCCTGATCAACTCACTCTACCAACGAAGCCTCATGCTTGAGGGCAAAGATCGTGCTAAACTGCCTTTTGAGCCGCAAGGCAAGATCGTCGATCGCTTTGCACACTTCAAAGACCTCACACGCTACAGCGGTAGACAAAAAGGCAAACTCAAAATCGGCGGACTTTTGGGCGAGATGACGATAGAGGGGCTTGATGGCGAGAGCTATCGCCTGCTCAAACTCGGCGAATTGATCGGGGTTGGCAAGCAGACGGTCTTTGGGTTGGGTAAAATAGCCGTAGAGGAGTTGTAGTGATGAAAGAGATCTTTTGGGGCGATTACAAGATCGACGAGGCGCAAGCGATCGAGATGATTCGCCACGGCAGCGAGGAGGAGAAGCGCTTTTTGTTTGGGAAGATACTTTTCAATAGTAGCAATTTACTCAAAGATATACGACACTTTCAAGCAGAGGATTTGCAACGTTTATTGGCAAATTATGAGATCAAGAGTGCCTACAAAAAAAGGTTTGCACAAAAGAGACTCGATATTCTCAAGAGTCTATACGCCGGCGAATCAGTGCCGATAAAAGGGTTGTCATGGAAGCATCGCAATATCTAATGCTCTACCGATTGCAAGATCGGGTGCTTGAGACGATCTTTTCCGGTGAACACGGTTTCTATCTTACAGGGGGTACGGCACTGAATCGTTTTTATAAGGAAGTGCGTTATAGCGAAGATCTCGATCTTTTTTCCAATGACGATATCAATTTTTATGATGATATAGATACTATTTTCGAACTATTGCAACGGCACGGTATCGAGTATCGCATAGATGTCAAATCGCGAGATTTCTTTCGCATCTTTGCCAAGCAGGACGATATAGAGCTTAAAATCGATTTTGTGAACGATCGCGTCAAACATTTCAAACGACTGCATAAACATGATGGCATAGTTTTGGACAGTTTGGAAAATATCTTTGCCAATAAACTTACGGCTCTCATCGGTAGGAACGAAGCCAAGGATGTCGTCGATATCTGGT
>JALWQQ010000147.1:0-674 GCA_027083075.1 Campylobacteraceae bacterium | reverse complement strand
GCTATGCGAGAGATAAGATGTTTTTTGCCTACGAAGATCTTGTCTATCGTCTCTATACCTTTCCGCTCGAGTGGATCGAGCGCATTGATTTTGTAGACAAGGAGTACAAAAAGATGCTTCTAAGCGATTATCGTTCGATGTGTAATAGGTGGAAAAGCATCATCAAGGAGATGTAAAAGTGACTTCTTTATGACATCATATGACCAAAAAGGAGGGTAGAATGAGTTACGCTGGTGCCGGAGTAGTTAATCAAGAAAGAAGGAGTTGCTGATGGCATACCTATACGGAGCAAGTATTCAAGGTATACAGGGGTTTATTTTTGAAACCAATAAACTCAAAGAGATTGCAGGAGCCAGCAATTTAATCGAGTGGTTTGTTTCTGAAAAGTTTATTAGAGATTTTTTTAATGGTAATGGGACATTTAAAATATTAAGAAATGCCGGAGGAAATATAAGACTCTTATTTGAGAATGAGCAGGAGTTAGCAAAAATTGTTAGAGAGTTGCCCAAAAGAATAATGCGTGAAGCCTATGGCATAACGGTTTCGCAAGCCGTTGTAGAATATGACAAAAATTGTAGTGGCGAAGAATATTTAAATAAAGTTGAAGAGTTAGAAAGAAAATTAATTTATGCAAGAAATAAAGCTGCTTATCCTTTGGACGCCAGGTTTAATAT
>JALWQQ010000146.1 GCA_027083075.1 Campylobacteraceae bacterium | reverse complement strand
AGCGGAATCAATATCAATTGGTTGGCGTACGAGAATGAAAAAGATGAAAAAAATCAAGCGCGCTACCAAGAGGCACAGAAACTATTTGACTTTTTGACGCTAAACTACGGTGTAGAAGATGCGCAAAGGCTTCTGGAGATGATCCGGTCGCAGGTCAAAAGCGGCACACCCTTTTTGAAGAAGCCGCAAAGTAGACTTAGGCAAAAAAACGGTATTATTAGCTACCGACAATTTGCAGACATCATTACGCAATACGAAAATGAGACGGACGATCGCAAAGTAGCACATATTCCGTGGAGTCGTTATTTTGTTTTTTCACCTACGGTTCGTAGGATAGAACTCGAATACGCGACACCGGAACTCATCGCATATCTGTTCGATATCGACCTGAGTACCGTCAAGGAGTGGTTTGCGTTGCCGTTAGAGGAGAAGGGAAGCTTGCGCAATTTCATAGAAAATAACGGCGGCGACCTCACTCAATACGCCTTTATGCTTTCGGATGCCAAAACCGCCGTTCAGGCGCGTTGCGACGTCTCTTTTAAGGGCGATGGCGGGACGTATCGTTTTGCGTTTGATTATATCGATGGGAAGGCGAAGTATTTTGAGTTTTACGGGAAATAAACATCGCATTTTGGTGCTCTATAAGCAGATGCCGACGCCGCGTATTCAAGCGGAAGATTTCGATGTGATATTAACGCCTCAGTTCTATCTGCTTAAGAGGGAGTCTCTTCCTCTTCGCTTTGCGTATCAGGCAAAGCGTATAGCGCCTTCGATCTTCGACGGGCTTTTGGAGGAGGGATCGGAGTATGCCTTCCATGTTCAAAAGGAGGGTAACGACTGGCTTTTTTATGCTTACAATCCTGAAGAGATCGCCTCGTGGATACAGAGTAAGGGGATCGCCCCGCATCGCGTCAAACGGCTCTATTTTGCCCAACAGCTCAAAGATCTTTTTCAAAAACCCGTGCCGCTTGGAGAACACTACGTGATGCAGACCGTGAATGACACGGTAACTCTCTTTCCTCGCGCATTGGCTTCGCCGGAGAATCTCTCCGGAACCCTACGTATGCCTGCAAAGCTGCCCGGGAGTGCCGTCTCTTTGCATCTTAGCGGAAAGCGCGGATTTTTAACGCTTCGCCAGAGTGCGGTGATTGGCTCTCTTTTTCTTGCGGGTGCACTGCTCTATTTCGTCGAGGCGGGACGCTACCGAAACTCCGCCGCCGAACGCTTGAGCGAGATGAAGGCAAACTATCCGAAGTTGGCGGGTCGCTATACGCGAGAAACGATTTTGAAAAAATATCGCACGATCGACCGCAGAGAGCGAAGCAAAAGAGAGGCGATCGAGACCATTTCGAAAATGATCTTTAAGGATGCCGTACTTCAAGAACTGAGTATCGACGACAAGACGATTGAAGCACACTTCACGCTCGGAAGCGGCGCCGCCAAAGAGAAGCTACGCTCTTTAGCAAAAGCGGCGCACTTCGAGGTTCGGGTAGCGGGGAACACCCTCCTGCTTAGGAGAGCGATATGATCTTTAAAACTTATCGTAACGAGCTGATTGTCGCCGCTTCGATTCTCCTCTTTTTGTTTGCGTTTCTTTTTGCCCATTATCGCAAAGAGGCGGCGATCGAGGGTGCGACGGCAAGCAAGACGGAGCTGTCGCAGATCAAAGAGGCGGCGGCGCTACGTAGAGTTTGGCATCCCAAGGGACTCAAAAAACGTATCGAAAAGCTTAAGACATTTGTCCCTGTCGGAAAGTTGCAATGGCGAGAAAAAGGTACGAAGCTCGAAATCCGTCTCGACGCTGTCGACGGACGTACGCTCAATCGCTTTGTCGGAAAGCTGCTGAGCCTGCCCGTGCGTATTGAGCGTTTGCATATGACAAGAGCGGGAACAAGCTATCGATTGGAGTGCAAATGCAAGTGGTAAAAAAACTTCTCTTGTGGCTACTTGCCTTTTTCCTTTTTTTGCTTTTGCTGATGCCGAAAACGGCACTTTATTATAAGCTCGAATCTTTTTTGTCGCATTACGACATAAAGATCGAAGAGGGCAAGACGGTCGAGACGCCGATCTCGTTTCTTGTCGATGGTGCTGCGGTCTACGCCAAGGGGATCAAATTTGCGCGCATTGCCAAGATCAAGGTGGTGCCGCTGTTGGTCTACGATAGCGTTACCGTGGACGAGGTCGTATTCGATGATTTGGCGGCCGACAAAATCGGGAAAAAGATCGATACAATACGTGCGCGCTACGATCTTAGCGATCCGCTGCACATCAAGATAGAGGCATCGGGCGACTTCGGTAAGGCAAAGGGTCTTTACGATTTGCGCAAGCGTCTGTTGCACCTGCGTTTTATCGATGCAAAAAAGATCGATGCGCTGCGCCCGTGGCTCAAGCAAGACAAAGAGGGGTGGTATTATGAAAAGCAGTTCTAAAAAAGCGCTTTTGTCACTCCTTGTGCTTCTGATGTCGGCATTTGTGCTTGCCAAGCTGATCTGGACGCTTGTTGCCTATCTGTGGTTGCCGAAACAGGGAGTCGACGTCCATGCGACAGTGGCGATAAAACCGCTCTACTATCGCCCGAAATTGACACCCAACCAAGCAAATAGACCCAAACCCGTCGTTGTCAAAAAACCTGTCGTAGCCGTACCGCAAAGCAGGATCACCGATATTAAGGTCACGGGCATCTATGCCTCTGGAAACGAAGCGGTTGTAGCTCTCTTGTATAAGGGCAGAAACAAAGTGCTTGCCACCGGAGAATCGATAGGGGGCTTTGTTCTCAAGGGCGCAACTGCTCGAAGTGCAATCTTTGAGAAAGACGGTAAGCGCTACGAGGTGCCTCTAAGCGGTGCAAAATCGCGTGTATCGGCAGTTGTCGCGCCCGCAAGCGCGCCTGCCGCGACGACAAGCACAGCGGCGACTGAACAAAAGCAAGATCGTGGAGAGATTCGCGACATGGGCGATCATAAAGTGATTGATCGTAAGTTGGTACAATACTATATTCACAACTTTCGTGAGATCGGCAGAAACATAGGCATTGTCGATGCCAGAGAAGGAAAAGCGTTAAAGGGGTTTAAAGTGACATTTATACGTAACAATAGTGATTTTGCCAAGCTTGGTCTCAAGCGGGGCGATATCATCAAGGCGATCAACGGGCAACCGTTAACAAGCTACCGAGCCGCCATGCAAATCTATCGAAGTGCACCCGATATCGATACGCTCACCATGACCATAGAGCGTGGAAATGAAGAGATGGAGTTGGAATATGAAGTTCATTAATCGTCTTAAATACGCACTATTTACCGCAGTAGTAACAAGCGGTATCCTCTTTGCTGCGATTAACGGCAATGCTATCAAGGATAACGGCGATACGATCACCGTCAATTTTAGAAATCTTAGCATGGGTGATTTTATCGAGATGATCTCGAAGATCACACATAAAAATATCTTGGTTGACGGCGCGCTTAAGGGTACCATCAATTTCGTTGCTACCAAACCCATTAAAAAGAGCTCTTTGATGCAGCTTGCCAATGCGATTTTGGCGAGTAAAGGCTATACGATTGTTAATCTTGGGGATTTCTACAAGGTGGTCAAGTCTTCACAAGCGGCATCGGAAGGGTTGCCTGTTGTCGATACGCTCTCCGGTGATACGATGCAGACCGTAATGTTTCCTTTGCATGGTGCTAACGCCGCCGTTATTCGTGCGAAGATCAGACCGTTGTTGGGTAGAGAGGCGAAGGTGATATCCTTTAAAGAGAACAATATGTTGGCAGTTACGGCGCGTCCGCGCGTACTAAAATCAATCGCCAAGATCATCGATGCGATAGAGCGAAAGGGGCAAAAAGAGTCGACGGTCGTTACGCTTCAAAACTCCAATGTCAAAGATATCTTTACCAACGCGCAACAGATGTCACGAAAGCTTTTCCCGCAGACGATCGAAAGCGAAAAGGTCGATGTCTTTAAGGACGAAGCGACCAAC
The DNA here is from genome assembly GCA_027083075.1 of Campylobacteraceae bacterium. GTDB lineage: Bacteria > Campylobacterota > Campylobacteria > Campylobacterales > Sulfurovaceae > JALVPA01. Next base: position 1,023 of record JALWQQ010000146.1, on the reverse strand, counting down.
TCGATCATCCTTGTCGGTAAGCCGCGCAATGTCGCCAAGATGATCCGCTATATCAAAAAACTCGATATGAAGGGTGAGGATCAGACCCAGAAAATGTATGTGATTCCACTTAAAAACTCCAATGTCGAAGATATGGAGAAGATCCTCTCCAAACTTGTAGCACAGATGAATAATGTAGCGATCAAACACCGCGTCAAAGGAGGCAAGCCGCCCAGTAAGGCGATGGTGGTGGCGGACAAAGAGCGCAATGCCTTGATCGTGCTTGCGACGGGTGAGCAGATCAAAAATATCCGCGAGACGATCAAAAAGATCGACGTGCCCAAGGCACAAGTCTATGTCAAGGCGCGCATCGTCGAGATCAACACCGACTTGGCGGAGCAGGTCGGAATGCGTTACGGTTTTGAGGGCGGCAAGGTGACCGCAGCAGGCTTGATGACCTTGGCGGGTAATTTGGGTGCCCCTTCGATCAACATCTCACCTAACTTGCTAAATCTTATTCAGTCGGAGCAAGTCTATACCCCACCAAACGGTGGACAACCTTATGTGGTGCGTAATCCCGGCATCAAGTTTAACGGCAATAAGATCTTTGCACTCGGTGCGGCAATCGATCTTCTAAAACGTCACGGTGCCGCACATATCTTAAGCGAACCTTCGGTTTTGTGTACTAACAACAAGGAGGCGACGATACAAGTCGGACAGACGCAGTCCATCTTAACCAAGGCACAGCAGAGTACGCAAGGACAGGGCAATATTATCAATCAATATTCGCGCGAAGATATCGGCATTACGCTTAAGGTCAAGCCGCGTCTTTCGAGTAACAACAAGGTAGCGCTTGACGTCGAGGCGGAGATCGAAGATATCGTGCCCGGTTCGGGCGCATCGGCCGATAGACCGACAACTACCAAGCGCAAGGTAAACACCAGTGCGATTGTCAACAACGGCGAAACGGTGATCCTTGGAGGTCTTATTAAGCGCTCCGGCGGAAACTCCGTAACCAAAGTGCCGCTTTTAGGTGACATTCCG
>JALWQQ010000145.1 GCA_027083075.1 Campylobacteraceae bacterium | reverse complement strand
AGCCGGAATGATCAGAGTAGTCAAGCGAAATGGGCGCGTCGAGGCGTTGGACGTCAGCAAGATACAAAAGTACACCGCCGCGGCGGTCGAGGGGCTCGAGGGGGTAAGCCAAAGCGAGCTTGAGGTGGATGCGAAGCTGCAGTTTCGCGATATGATCACGACTGAAGAGATCCAGATGACGCTGATCAAAACGGCGGTGGACAAGATAGACATCGACCGCCCCAATTGGACCTTTGTCGCAGCGCGCCTCTTTCTGTATGATCTCTACCACAAAGTAAGCGGCTTTACGGGCTATACTCATCTGCGCGAATATTTTGAGCGCGGAGAGAAGGAGGGGCGCATTGTCCTTGGTTTAAAAGAGAAGTACGACCTTGACGATCTGAACGACTACATCAAGCCCGAGCGCGATCTGCAGTTTACCTATCTGGGCATTCGCACGCTCTACGATCGTTACCTGATCAAAGACAAAGAGGGTAACCCCATCGAGTTGCCGCAGCATCTCTTTATGGCGGTAGCGATGTTCTTGGCGCAAAACGAATTTGATTGTCAAAGCTGGGCAAAACGCTTCTACGATATCTTGAGCAAATTTGAGGTGATGGCAGCGACACCGACACTCTCTAATGCCCGCACGCCGCGCCACCAGCTTAGCTCTTGCTACATCGGCTCAACACCCGACAATATCGAAGGGATCTTCGATGGCTACAAAGAGATGGCGCTACTGAGTAAATTTGGCGGCGGTATCGGTTGGGACTGGACGCGGGTACGCGGTATGGGGTCGTATATCGACGGACACAAGCATGCCGCAGGCGGAATCATACCTTTTTTGAAGATCGCCAACGATGTGGCGATTGCCGTCGATCAGCTTGGTACACGTAAGGGGGCGATCGCCGTCTATATCGAGCCGTGGCATTTGGACGTGCGCGATTTTCTGGATCTGAAGAAAAACTCCGGCGAAGAGCGACGCCGTGCGCACGATCTCTTCCCGGCACTTTGGATCAACGATCTCTTTATGGAGCGTGTCGCCAATGATGAGATGTGGACGCTTTTTGACCCCTATGAGGTCAAGGAGTTGACAGAGCTTTACGGTGAAGACTTTGAAAAGCGCTATATCGAGCTTGAAAACAGCGATGATAACATCACGCGCGAACGCATCTCCGCCAAGCAGCTTTGGAAAGAGATACTGCGTAGCTACTTCGAGACGGGCAACCCCTTCTTGACTTTTAAAGATACCGCCAATCGTGCCAATCCCAACAAACATGCAGGCATCATCCGCTCTACCAATCTCTGCACCGAGATCTTCCAAAATACCGCGCCCAACTACTATAAGGTGCGCTTTGTTTATGAGGACGGTACAAGTGAGAGCTTTGACGAAGATACGCCGATCGCGGTTGACAGCGGCTTGACAAAACCTGCCAAAAAGGTCACGGCACTCGACTCTATCGGCGGTAAACAGATCTGGATCGTTGATAAGGAGCGCATCGACGGTGAAACGGCGGTGTGCAACCTTGCTTCCGTCAACCTCTCGAAAGTCAATACCAAGGAGGATCTCGAACGGGTCGTGCCGGTAGCGATACGTATGCTTGACAATGTCATCGATCTTAACTTCTATCCGCTTGCCAAGGTCAAAAAGACCAACCAAAAGTCGCGCTCTATCGGTTTAGGAGTCATGGGCGAAGCGCAGATGCTTGCCGAAGCGGGTATCAAGTGGGGCTCAAGCGAACACTTCCACAAGATCGATGAGGTGATGGAGTCGCTTTCGTACTATGCCATCAAAGCCTCAAGCGACTTGGCGATAGAGAAAGGAAGCTACCCTAACTTTGAAGGCTCGGATTGGTCAAAGGGGATTTTCCCGATCGATAAGGCTAATGAAAATGCTTGTAAGCTGGTTGACAGGGGTGGACTCTTCGGCTATACACACGACTGGCAAGCGCTTAAGAAAAAAGTGATGCAAGACGGCATGCGCAACGGCTATCTGATGGCGATCGCACCGACAAGTTCTATCTCGATTTTGACAGGCACGACACAGACGATCGAGCCAGTCTATAAGCGCAAATGGTACGAAGAGAATCTCTCGGGGCTTATCCCTGTTGTGGTGCCCAAGCTTTCACCCGACACTTGGGAGTATTACACACCGGCTTATGAGTTGGATCAAAATGTTTTGGTAAAAGCGGCTGCCATTCGTCAAAAGTGGATCGATCAAGGGCAATCGCTTAATATCTTCATTACACTCGATAAAGCAAGCGGGCGCTACCTGAATGAGATCTATATGAATGCATGGAAGTTTGGTCTGAAGTCAACCTACTATTTGCGCTCTCAATCGCCCGAGGTTACCAACGATATCGAAGATCGTTCGATGGAGTGCGTCGGCTGCCAATAGGCTGCACATGGATGTTTCCACGATTTTTCCACAATCTGCATGTATGATGCGAGCGTGGAAGGAGAGGGTACCTCCTCCCTCTCCTTTCCGTAGGCGACACCCGGTTTTCCTCCTTTCCGGGCAGTTCTCCTTTATACACTATTTGTCGCCTTAAACCAACACGGACAGGTGCGCAAACGCGGGGTGAGCGCACCGCGTCCCCCAAGTTCATCCATTTCGTCTTTGTAAAATCAACAAAACAAACAGGGAGTTTTTAGTGAGATATATACTCGTATTTATCATTGTGTCGTTTTTGCATGGAAACGGCAGAAGTGTTTTATTAGGCTCTCCTCTAAAAAAATCGACCGCATACGCCAAATTAAATGATATCAGAAGGAAAGCAGGGCTTGTGCCGTTGCGTCGCAATAAACTGCTTGATAAGGCGGCGCAAGCCCATGCCGACTACTTGGTTGCCAATCAAAAGTCGTCACATTTTGAACACAAGGGGGCACCGAAATTTACGGGTGCAAGACCGCAAGATCGCGCCATATATGCAGGATATCCTATACGTTTTGTCAGTGAAAACTTTTCGATGCAAACCTGCGACCCCAAAGCCTCTATCAACGGGCTTTTTTCTGCCATCTATCACCGTTTCTCTTTTTTATCGCCTTCAATCGATGAAGTAGGATTGGGTTATGCGGTCGATCGTCGAGATAAGTTAAACGGAGCATTCGTCTATCTCATGGGAAATTCGAGATTGGCAAGGCTCTGTCGCATAAAGAGTTTTTTGGACTCGGGAAGATACTATTACAATCTCTGCAAACATAAAGCCCATCGTATCGGCATGAAACGTTTTGATCGGGCGCAACGTTCGATAAAGTGTCGTGCGCCCGCGATTATTGTTTATCCTTACGACAGACAAAGCGATGTGCCGCCGGTCTTTTACGACGAAAGCCCCGATCCGCTACCCGATAGCGAGGTGAGCGGCTATCCGATAAGTGTAGAATTTAACGACTGTTATTTTCGAAAAGTGAGCGTTGTGTCGTTTAAACTTTTTGAGGGAGACGATCATGAAGTGCGCAATGTAAGGCTAATAAGGAGAAAAAACGATCCCAATAAGCGCTTTACGGCATTTCAGTTTGCACTCTTTCCCATGAGGCGTTTAAAGTTTGCAACACATTATCGTGCAGAGATATCCTATAAGGCACAAGGAAAAACAAATACGCTTGCATGGAATTTTAGCACTGTAAAACCGCCGTTTAAGCTTTATCGGATCGCTGATACAGAGAGGACATTACGCCTAAAAAGTGCTAAAAGCTACACGCTCTATTTCCCCCCTCGAAATGCACACGACTTATTGAGGCATGTGCGTTATCCTCTCGGTGTCGGCATAACGTTTTTTGACCGTAATACCCTGATACTTTCACTACCTCGTAATGCACCGCGACACTTTACAATAGAGGGTGGCGATAGGCGTGTTCACATATCGGTACAATAGATATCAGTGTACTTTCTTTTAAAAACGTTTGTTTAAATACGAGACTAAATCCATTCGGATAACGGTTTACAGATAACGGATAGCAGTTGATAGTTTGCCTTTGCTTAACGGCGCCCGCTCTTCGAGCTTTCCGGGTGTATGCGTTCGGATAACTGGTAACAGATAGCGGATAACGACCTCGGATAACCGCTTTCTGATAACCGAATGTGCGCGCCTACATTCGGATAGCAGTTTTCGGATAACGGATAACGGCATTTCGGGAGAGGGGTTCATGCCCTCCATCGTTACAGTTTGCCTTTGCTTAACGACGCCCGCTCTTCGAGCTTTCCGGGCGTATGCTATGCAATCGCTTCGCTCTGCATAGACGCATCGCCGTGCGCGCCTACAAAGGCAAAGCAGTTTGCCTTTGCTTAACGGCGCTCCCCCCATCCATGCATTTTTGTTGAAAGGATGGCGTCGTGGTGTGCGTCGAGATCGTCGATAAGTGAAGTAGCGACATAGAGTGTCTCTTCAAGTAGCTTAATCCATGTTTGGTGCTCGGCTCTTTCGCTTTTGGGCAAGAGGATGACGATCTTGCCGTGCGAGCGGATGATCTCGTGTGCTCTGCGTAGAAAGTCTTTGCGTTGCAAGGGGTCAATCGGCATCGTAAGCAGAAGATAGTCATGCTCTTTGCCGCCGATTTTGTATTTGGGGCGTTCAAGCGGTACCCAAAAGGCGGGGGCGTCGACAATGCGTTTGACTTCATCTAAAAAGGTCTTGCTTGGTGTGTTGAGTTGGTACTCGAAGTCGTGTTCTTTGCAGTAGTCGGCAATCGCGGCACAAAGTGTCGCATCACTGTCACAAAAGTGCACAAGCCGTACCGCGTGAGCATAGTGGAAGCTGTCAAAAAGCATTGCGACGGCATTAAAGTCGATCTCTTTCATAAGAGACATTGTATACAAAGAAAAACTAAGAGTTGCACTGTATAATATTTCTACTTTCCAAAAGAGAAGAAACGGAACAAAAGGTAGCAGCAATGCATCGCAAAAAGATCTACAATCCCGAGTCGCAAGAGAAGACAAGCGATCGACGCGTCTTTGGCGGAGATCCTACCGGCATCTTCGAGCTTAACGACATTAAGTATCAGTGGGCGTACAACCTTTGGGAGATGATG
>JALWQQ010000144.1 GCA_027083075.1 Campylobacteraceae bacterium | reverse complement strand
AACCCACCAGGGTAAAAATTGTGAGGGAATGACACCTATGGAGTGCTTTGAAAAAAGCAAACATCTTGCGCAAATCAAGATGATAGGTTATAATTCTGACAAATCGAAGGTGGTGGCAGCATAGCCATCTGACACAAAATTTTAGGAGAAATTGAAGAGTGTCAGATTAAGTGTTGGCTAGTACAAGTTAAAGAGCGTGTAGTATAGCAACTGTGTCGCAAACGATGTCATACTTGCACCTCCATCGTGTGGATTTTCACAAGTATGACACACCCCTGCGACAGGGTGTGTCGTAAAACTAAAAATTAAGTTTGTTTTGTAGTGGTTTTCAAAATTTCTCTGCTGAGTTTGATTGCATTGTCAAGTAAATCTTCAGCAAACCAAACAGTCATTTTGTAGCCCAAACCAGCTGATATGGCTTGCCCAATAATGGGTATATATTTTCCAAATTCTTTTATTGTACCGGTGGTAGCATATCGTTTTAGGATTTGCATGATCGCTTGCGTCGTTCCATACTGTGCTGCAAACTTCAATACAGATTGTTTAATACCCGAATAAGAAGTGTTAGTATTTTTTTCAAGTTGTTTTAAATGTTCTTCATCCAAGCCGAAAATTTCAATGATTTCTTTTGACAGATTATATAGAATGCCTATATCGACACTTACATCAAGCCCCGGTATAGGATTAAGTGCATTTGCGGCGGCTATTAAAGCTCGTTTTTCTGCAATTTCGATACCAAGCTTTCTTTTTTCATCTAAGATCTCTTCTGTCAAGCCATTCAGTCCTCTGATAATCGTCTTTCTTTTGATGTCTGAAAATGAATTGGTAATATCATTTAACAATTGAGGAAAATCCCACGCTTGAGGTTCTCTTGCAGAAATTAGATAAACCATATCTCTGGTGTTGAGTTTTTCGGTAATATAATCTCTGATTTTATGTACAGCTTCTTCTTCACTAAGATCGTTGTCATATTTTTCGTTTTCTATAGCATTATCAATTTTGTTTCTTGCAAAGAAACAAGGATATTTCTCATTTTTTATCTTTTTGTACAAATAGACATCATCTTCATAGACGCGATCGTCCGTAATGATAATAAAACAGTCATACTTGTCTTGTTCGAATAACTTAAATTTTTCTATATATTTGTTACGCGGAAAGGTCTCTGTGCCGCACCCCGGTAGATCAACAAAAATTATATTGCCATGCTGATACTCCTGCTCTTCCATAGTTTGTTCTGTTGAGCCAGCATTGGCTATTTTTTTACCAACAATGGCATTAATAGTAGATGATTTACCAACGCCACTTCTTCCGATTATGCCGCAGCGTACAGTTGTATTCTTTAAGTCGTCTAAGTCTTGTTTATATTTTTTTGCAATCTCATCGATAGGCTGTTTTGCATAATCTTCAACTCTGTGTTCCATATTCTCTCCTTTCTTTGATTGTCGCATTTTATCCTACCAAATGCTCTCTTATAATACACTGCATTATAAGAGATTGATAGAAAACCGCACGATAGCTACACTTAGGGCGAATAATCACCAATGATAGGTTGTATGAGCATGCACAAAATCAGCCCTGAAGAGCTTTATCGTACCATCGGCAAAAATGTCGCCAAATACCGCAAAGCCAAAGGTTTGTCGCAACTTGAGTTATCGCTCAAGATGGGATACAAATCGGTCTCGGTTGTCTCCGGTGCCGAAGTGTGTTATCGCAACAAACACTTCAATCTCGAACAACTCCTCAAGATCGCGCAAATTTTAGAGATAGAGCTTTGCGATCTGATAAAATCGTAACTTTTTTCTTATTCTCCCTTCTCGCTACACTCGTGCTCGTGATACCTTGCCAACCCGTAACCCAACGCAATGAGCGTGACACATGTGAACATAACGCGAAATGCCATTGTCTACCTCCGTATCGTAGATTTTCACAAGTATGACACACCCCTGCGACAGGGTGTGTCACGATAGAGGGAATTTGCGAGGATTTTTTAAAAAAGAGCGTTAGAGTGTATCGTTTTTGGGGGCATCGACATCGGGTACACGCGATAGCGCTTCCGTAAACGCCTCTCTATAAGCACGTTTGGCACTTTTTTCTAAAATATCTAAGGTTTGAAGCGCCGAAATCTTTTCGCTTAGGGCATTGACGATAAACTGATTGATAGAGACCATCGCATTAACAAACCATTACAAATAGGCGAGTAGGGGGCTTAGAGCATTCCCATCGCCAGTTTCGCCTCATCGCTCATCTTCTCTTGACTCCAAGGCGGATCGAAGACGAGGTTAACATCGAGGCATTCGAGATCGTCGGTGCGCGAAGGGATAGAGCGCACCAGATCGACGATCATTTCGCTCATCGAACAGGTAGCCGAGGTGAGTGTCATCGTCACTTTGCATTCACCCAAGTTTGTTTCGGGATTGCGCCAGCAGTCGATATCGTAGATAAGCCCGAGGTTGTAGATGTCAACCGGTAGTTCGGGATCGTAGATGGTCTTGAGCTGTTCGATCACCTTCTCTTTGAGCGCTTCGTCCTCTACGGCACCCTCGGGTTTGTGGCACTTGCTCTCACTGCTCTCAAAGCGTGTATCGACCCCACCGATGCGCGACTCGATGCTATCGACAGGTGCGTTGTCGGTGTCACTCTCTTGGCTCTTTTTACCGTATTTCGCCTCCCACGCCGCCAACGCTTCGGGGGTGGTAGGAATCTCATCGTACTTGATATCGTCGCTCATCAGCACGCTCCTTATTGTCTAAATGAGTAGTGAGAAATGGTCTTTTGGGGTCAGACCCGCAACGACAACGCTAAAGCATTGTCATTGAGGTCAGACCCCTGCTGCTGGATACTTTTTCTGAAAAAGTATCAAGAAAAATAAGGAGGCGGGGTTTTAACCCCGTATAATGCAGGACTAAAGTCCTGCCTCCATATAGACAACGGATCACAGAATGCGGATAACGGCAAAGTTAAGAGATCCAAACCCTAATAGCCGTTCCCCGATATCTGTACTCCGACCTCCGTACAACGACAACGCTAAAGCATTGTCATTGAGGTCAGACCCCTGCTGCGGGGCTAAAGTCCCTGCTCCTTGCACTGCTGTGCATAGCTATAGACCTTTTTCAAAAAGGCCTCTAAGCTCTGTTGTCTCACGGGCGAGAGCAGCTCTACAATCCCCAGCTCTCCAAGACGCTTGGGGTCAAACGCCAAGATCTCGTCGGCGGTTTTGTTGCCAAAAATATCAAGCAGCAGCGTAAGCATCCCCTTTGCCATCTCCGATGTCCCTTCGCCGCGCAGGATTAGCCGACCATCTTTGCATTCGCCCACTAGCCATGCGGGCGAAGCGCATCCGACGATAAAGGTTTCGTCGTTTTTCTCCTCTTCGGGTAGGGTGGTGTGTTTTTTGCCCAGATCGAAGATATACTCCATCTTCTCATTAGGGGTGGCAAAGAGCTCAAAATCCTCTTTGTAGCGTTGCAATGCCTCTTCTATCGTTTCCATCGTCTTATCCTTTGTGTCTGCGGTAAAATGCCGCTTCGAACTCCGTCTTGATGCGCTCTTGCGCTCGGGCGTCTTTGATGCGCTCGATGAGTGTATTGGCAAATGCCAGTACCAGCATCTTGCGTGCTTCTATTTCGGTAATGCCGCGTGAACGCAGATAGAAGAGCTGCTTGGCATCAAGCTGTCCTGTGGTGGAACCGTGACTTGCTTCGAGTTCGTCGATATAGATCTCAAGCTGCGGTTTAGCCGCCATGTAGGCGCCGTCATTGAGTAAGATCGCCTTAGAGTTTTGGTGTGCGACGCTATATTTGCCGCTATGCTCTACTTTGATCAGGGCATCGAAGATACCGCGTGCTTTGTCCTCGAGGATATTTTTTGCCTCTTGATTGGAGCGGGTGTGCGCACCGCGGTGGATAATCTTGCTTACTGTGCCGCGGCGTGCCGTGTCGCCGAGATAGAGTAGATGCCCCGCATCAAACTCGGCGCGCTCTTCGAGGATGACATTGAGCAGTTGCAAGGCATGCGCCGCGCCCATATCGAAGCTCTTGAACGCCATATGGGCGTTGCGCTCCAAGCGGATGCTGTGCGATGCGATCATCGCATAGCTGTTTTCTTCGATCGTTTGCGACTTGATCAGACGCAAAGAGCTATCGGGAGCGATGAGTGCATCATAACCCCATAGCACCAGAGAGCCCGATGTATCGCCCTCGGTTTCGTAGCGCTCGTAGAGCGTGGCGTGGCGGTTGGCTTGGTTAAAGAGCGCAACACGGTAAGCCACCAAACTCTCGCTACAAGTGATGCGATGAACGATCTCGGTTTCGGTATCGCCGTCAAGTTCTATTTTGATCACCTTGGGCGTCAACAGATGCGAAAGGTAGTAGAGTGGATCGAAATGCTCCTCGTCAACCTTGTCGCACGCTTCGTAGTAGACACGCACCCCTTTGGGGGCTTTGGTAACCACGCCGTCAGTGATCTCGATCGCTTCGCCGATCTCGGGGTCTTTGGCGAGGCGATCGACGCGCTTATAGAGCGGCTCGAAGAGCTTTTCGATGTCGGCGTAGCGATAGGCTTCCTCTTTTTTATCCGGTAGCCCGAGTGCGGCAAACTTCTCGACAAGCGCGTCGCGCCCCTCTATGGCGAGGTAGGCGGCAACTTCATGCTCGTTTTTGCCTTTGAGCTCTCGTAGTCTCATGCCTCCTCCTCGATGGCATCGTACCCTTCCTCTTCGAGTTTGGCAACCAGCTCAGGTCCTGCCGTTTTGACGACGCGACCGTTTTTGAGCACATGGATATAGTCGGGCTCTATGTAGTCTAGGATGCGACTATAGTGGGTGATGACCAAGAAGCTACGTTTGCCGTCTTTCATGCGGTTGATCCCTTCGCTCACGGCACGCAATGCGTCGATGTCAAGCCCCGAGTCGATCTCGTCAAGGATGATCAGATCGGGCTGCAGCATCAACATCTGCAAGATCTCGTTGCGCTTCTTTTCACCGCCCGAAAAGCCTTCGTTGAGGTTGCGACTC
>JALWQQ010000143.1 GCA_027083075.1 Campylobacteraceae bacterium | reverse complement strand
ACTCGACACCATATAGGGCTACCGTTACTGTCCACAAGAGTGCAGCAAATAGAAAAAATCGTCTCATCCGTTATCCTTCATTATCGACTTTATTAGCCTTGCAAAGATCTCGTAGAGCTGCGTGACCTCATCGATACCGGTGCGCTCGTCGGGTGCGTGGATCGTATCGTTGACGACACCGAATTCGACGACATCGATACCGTACGCTCCCATAAAACGCGCATCGCTCGTCCCGCCCGCCGTCGAAAGTTTAGGCTCGATGCCCGTCACTTCCGCTATCGCCTCACCGATTGCCTTGACGATCAAGCTGTTGCGATCGGTAAGAAAGGGGTATGAGCCTTGTGTCAAGCGCAAGTCGTACGCAAGCCCTTCGCATAGCTTTTCGATATGCACTCTAACATCTTCTTGTGTAGTCTTTGTAGAATTGCGCACATTGAACATGATCTTAAGCTCCGCAGGCGTGACGTTGGTAACCTCCATGCCTCCACGAATATCGGTGATCACGATCTTCGAGGGCGCGAAATTCTCATCACCCTCGTCCAGATCTTTGCCTGCTAACTCCGCAAGGCGCGGCGCAATGAGATGGACGGGATTGATCGCCTTTTCGGGATAGGCGGCATGTCCTTGCTTTCCGCGTATCGTCAGATAACCGTTGATAGAGCCGCGCCTACCGATCTTAATGGCATCGCCGAAGCGCTCCTCGCAGGTCGGTTCCGCTACGACGCAAAAATCCGGCAGCAATGCTTTCTCTTTGAGTGCCTCAAGCATGATCCGCGTACCATGCGTCGCCTCTCCCTCCTCATCGGAAGTCAGCAACAACGATAATCGTCCGACACCCGGCTCTGCCTCTTTGCACGCTTGCACAAAGGCGGCAACACCGCTCTTCATATCTTGTGCGCCACGCGCATAGATCTTGCCCGCCTCGATGCGCGGCACGAACGGATCGCTTTGCCACCCCTCTCCCGGCGGCACCACATCGACATGCCCTGCAAAACAGAGATGCGGGCCCTTGTCATCAAATACCTTACTTAAAAAGAGGTTTTTTACCCCGCCCTCATTGAGCCAAAAGGCATCGAAATCGGGAAGGTAGTCCCGTATAAACGACAGTGCACCGTCATCATCGGGCGTAATAGAGCGAAAAGAGAGCAATTTGATCAACAGATCGACAACATGCATGTATTTACTTTCGTTGAAGATGGAACCGTTCAATCATATCGAGATAGGCATCGATATTTTCAAAGCGATGGCTACCGCCGCTCTCGACTATCGTCTTAAATGCCGCATAACGCTTTAAGGCATGACGATAGTCAAGTACCTCGTCACCGCTTTGCAACAACACCAAATAGTCGGCTTTTGAAGGGATTGTATCCAATTTTCGCAAAGAGTCAAGATAATCTCTGCGCCAAAGAAATGGTGCATTGTCGCAAAAACGGCGGTTTTCTCCGACAAAAGGGGCCAAGGTCTCGTAGGGTCTTGTCGAAGGGTTGATGAGTACCGCTTTGAGTCCGAAATATTCGGCAAGATAGGTAGCATAGTAACCGCCCAGCGAAGAGCCGACAAGCATAGAGGGGCGGCGCGTCTCTATAAGTTCGCTTAAAAAAGCGATCGCCTCGTCGGGTGATACGGGAAGATCGGGCGCACAAACCTTCGTCGGTGCAAAGCGATGCGCCAAACGTGTCGATTTGACTCCTCTACCGCACGATGCAAAACCGTGTATATAGAGGATCTCGCACATTTTGCTTAACTCTCGATCTCACCGCCGTAGGTGACGATACCGCCGTAGTGGTTGATCGCCCCTTCATGTCCGTTTTGTGCGAAGATGTGTGTTACTTGCGCACTACGGCTGCCGGTACGGCAGGTAAAGATCACCTTTTTATCTTTAGTCTCGTCAAAGAGATCTTGTGCCCACTGCTGAAAGGTCGACGTAGGCTTGAGCATATCGACACCTTTGATGTGCCCCATCTCGTACTCGTAAGGCTCTCTTACATCAACCAAGATAAAGTCGGCTCTGCCCTCTTCGCGTGCTTTTAAAAGCTCTTGAAGCTCTGCAGAGTTTACTTGTTGCTGCTGCAATGTTACTGTCATAGTCTCTACTCCCTGACGAAAAAATAAAGCGCAATTATAGTCATTTAGAATTATAATTTGCTGTAAACTTTTTCATATTACTTTCTTATGGTAAATGGAGGTTAACAAGCATAGGACACTACGCTTGATTTTGACTTTGGGCTTTATATTCGGGTGTACAGAAGATTTGGCAGTGACATATCCCATCCTCGGGTATCTCTCTTTCTATCGCGGGTTTACAGGGGCAGATACGACCGTCAGTGCTTCTATACTTGCCCGGCTTGTCGGGATCGGGTTCGACCATAAAACAGGGACAAAATCGTTTACCATAAAGCAAGCGGTGACGCGCAAGCCCCATCGCCACCCCCTCGTTAACATCATCGTTGGGTCCCAAAACCCACCCCTTACTCTCACAAACTTTATGAACAAAATTCCACGTCTTCTCTAATTCCGCCTTAAACTCGGGCGAATTCATATCGATCTGCTGCATCATCGGATCACTCCTTTATCTTTCGTTTCTGTTGCCCGTAGTTATATCTTAATCCGAATTAATATATAATAAGTCCGACTTGATTTCAGAGGAAAAATGTATGAAAATTGATCTTACGTTGCTCTCCAAACTCGAAAAACTCTCGCATTTGACGATAGAAGATGAGAAAAAAGAGCAGGTGATGCAGCAACTTAGTGATATCTTAGGCTATATCGACAACCTCAATGAACTCAATACCGAAGGGCTGGATGCCGCCTTCTCTACACTCGAAGGTGGCACACCGCTACGAGAAGACAAAGCGGTACAAGACACCGAAACGGCAAAGAAAATCCTCTCGCGCGCACCGCAAAGCGATGAGGACTTCTTTATCGTGCCTGCAATTATCGAATAGAAATAAAAAGGAATAGGATCTATGGCGAGCTTCGATATCAAAAAACTACTCCAAAGTGTCGTGGCACACGGTGCTTCGGATCTACACCTCGTCAGTCGTACGGAACCCCAAATCAGGATCGACGGCAGACTGCGCCCCGTCAATCTACCAAAACTCACGGGCGATGATATTCAAGAGATGTGCTACTCGCTGATTACCGAGAAGCAGAAGCAACATTTCGAAGAGTATGGTGAGCTTGACTTTGCACTCATGCTTCCGAGTATCGGACGCTTTAGGGCAAATTATTATCGCACGCTTGGCGATGTAGCTGCGGCATTTCGTATCATTCCGATCGAGATCCCCTCGCTGGACGCACTCGGCGCCCCCTTGGTCTTCAAACAATTGATCAAGCGCGAAAAGGGGCTCATCTTGGTGACGGGTCCTACAGGCTCGGGTAAATCTACCACTTTGGCTGCCATGCTGAACGAGATCAATGAAAACGAATACAAACATATCGTTACCGTCGAGGATCCTGTCGAATTTATTCATGAAAATAAAAAATCGGTCTTTTCACACAGAGGGATCGGTGAAGATACCGCTACTTTCGCCACTGCACTCAAATATGCGATGCGCCAGGACCCCGACATCATCCTCATCGGTGAGATGCGGGACAAAGAGACGATCGAGGCGGCACTTACCGCAGCCGAAACGGGTCACCTCGTCTTCGGTACCCTGCACACTTCATCGGCACCGAGTACGGTTAACCGTATCATCGATGTCTTTACCGGCGATGAACAGCCGCAAATTCGCGCCATGCTCTCTACCTCCTTGGTTGCGGTCATTGCACAGTCACTCTTGCCCAAAGTCGGCGGCGGACGTATCGCTGCCCACGAAATCATGGTCACCAACCATGCGATTGCCAACCTCATCCGCGAAGACAAGGTACACCAGATCTACTCGCAAATGCAACTCGGGCAAGAGGATAGCGGCATGCAAACGCAAACACAATCGCTTACGACACTCTTTAAGCAAGGTCTTATCTCAAGAGAGACCGCTCTACAATATGCCAACAAACCGGATGAGATCTCCAAAGCACTGGGGCGCTACTAAATGGCTATATCGATCGGGACATTGTTATGAAGACAGTCGGGCTCTCACTGGTTGATATAACTATTGTCGGCATTGCATTGATCCTTGGCATCAAAGGGTTCATCTACGGTTTTACGCGCGCATTCGCCTCTTTTTTCGGCTTAGCGGCAGGGCTCTTTGCCGCCGCAAGGCTTTCGCACGATGCCGCCACACTGATCGATCGCTATCTTCTCTCTTTGCAAAACAAAGCACTGCTCGAAATGCTTGGCTTTATGAGCATACTCGGTGCCGTTTGGCTTGGCTGCGTGATCCTTGCCGCGATTTTCGTGCACTATCGCGCAGAGCTTTCGCTCACACCCCTAAGCAGAATACTCGGCTGGCTTAGTACGACACTGAAATATCTACTGGTAGCCGCACTACTGGTTGTACTTGCGGAACACTTCGAGTTTCTTCATGCAAAACTGCAACGACTCACACAAAAGAGCCTGCTTTATCCCTATCTGAGAAAGAGCATCGCCATACTCTCACCGCAACTGCTTAGCGATGAAAGAGCACACATAAACACACCGATCGCTGTAAGTAGTGATGGCAATCGGACGAAAACGGAGTCCTCGCCATGATCACCTACGACAAACTCCTTGCACAGTTCAAGAAGATACTCAAACACAAGCGACTCAAGTTTACTAAACAACGTGAGCTAATCCTCAAATGTCTTTATGAAAACGATGCACACCATACCCCCGAAGAGATCCATCGGCTTCTCAAAATACAATATCCCGAAGCGGGTATCGGTATCGCTACCGTCTATCGTACGCTGGCTCTGATGGAAGAGTCCGGCATCGCCTCTTCGATCTCATTTGGTGTGCAGGGGAAAAAGTACGAACTGGGTCTCAAAAAACACCACGATCATCTCATCTGCACCGCTTGTGGTAAGATCATCGAGTTTTTCGACGAGACGATAGAAAGGCGACAAGAGGAGATCGCACGTGCCTTCGACTTCGCGATGAGTGATCACACGATGAAGATAGTAGGACTCTGTAGTGACTGCCGTAAATAAATCAATGCTATGTTACAATCCGCGAGAATTTAGCCAAGGAGAGAGGCATTGATCTTCGACAACCCCTATATCGC
>JALWQQ010000142.1:518-5145 GCA_027083075.1 Campylobacteraceae bacterium | reverse complement strand
AGCGTTGTACCCTATCTTGAGAAGGGGATCAAGAAAGTAATCTTCTCCGCCCCTGCCAAAGACGATACGCCCACCTATGTCATCGGCGCGAACGCCGATCGTTACAAAGGCGAAAAGGTCATCTCCAACGCCAGCTGCACCACCAACGGCTTGGCACCCGTCGCTAAGGTCTTAGACGATGCTTTCGGCATCCAAAAGGGCCTGATGACCACGATCCACTCTTACACCTCTTCACAGCCGATCTTGGATGCCAAGCACAAAAAAGACCCCAGAAAAGGGCGTGCCGGTGCAAACAACCTCGTGCCCACCTCTACCGGTGCGGCTAAAGCGATCGGAAAAGTACTACCTTCGCTCAACGGCAAACTCAACGGGCAAGCGGTACGCGTACCCACCCCCGATGTCTCCTTGGTCGATCTGACTGTAGAGCTTGCCAAACCGGTGACAAAAGAGGCGGTGATCGAGGCGTTTAAAAAAGCGGCGGAGGGATCGCACAAGGGTATCCTCGGTGTTGATGAAGAGTATCGCGTCAGTAGCGACTTTATCGGTGAGCGACTCAGTAGTGTCGTTGCCGCCGACACGATACAGGTGATCGGCGATACGATGGTTAAAGTACTCTCTTGGTACGACAACGAGTGGGGCTACTCCTGCCGTCTTGTCGACTTGGCGGTACTCACAAGTCGATCGTAGCAGGAGGAGCGATGAATATCATTAAAGATATCGAGATAACGGGCAAGCGCGTACTGATCCGCTGTGACTTCAATGTCCCCAAAGACGAGTTCGGCAACATTACCGACGACAGACGCATCCGCGAAGCGTTGCCGACCATCCGCTACTGTATCGATAGAGATTGCAAGATCATCCTGATGTCGCACTATGAGCGTCCGAAGCCGGGCGTTTACGAAGAGCGCTTTTCACTCAAGCCCGTCGCCAAACGGCTCCATACCCTACTAAAGATCAGCAAAGAGATCTATATGGCGGAGGATGTGATAGGCGAAGATGCCAAAGCGAAAGCGGCGACACTTGAAGCGGGCGACATCTTACTTTTGGAAAACCTTCGTTACGAAGCGGGCGAGACCGAAAACGACAGCGACTTTGCCAAAGCGCTTGCCGACTTTGGCGACGTCTATATCAACGACGCCTTCGGAGCGTGTCATCGCAAGCACGCATCGATCCACGCCATCACGCAATACTTTGACAAAGCACACCGCGCGGCAGGCTTTTTGTTGGCAAAAGAGATCAACTTCTTTTCCAAAATGCTTGACAATCCCGTACGCCCCTTCGTTGCCGTTGTTGGCGGCTCTA
The DNA here is from genome assembly GCA_027083075.1 of Campylobacteraceae bacterium. Taxonomy (GTDB): domain Bacteria; phylum Campylobacterota; class Campylobacteria; order Campylobacterales; family Sulfurovaceae; genus JALVPA01. Next base: position 3,843 of record JALWQQ010000142.1, on the reverse strand, counting down.
AGGTGTCAGGGAAGCTACAAGCGCTACTCAAACTGGTTGACAAGGTTGACAAACTCATTATCGGTGGCGGGATGGCATTTACCTTTTTGCGTGCACTCGGCATTGAGACCGGAAACTCGCTGGTCGAAGAGGAGCTCATCGATGAGGCAAGCGCCATCATGGCACGCGCCAAAGAGCTTAGCGTGAAGCTCTACTTGCCCGTTGATGTCGTAGCGGCACAAGAGTTTAGCGAAAATACCACCGTCAAATATCTGCCGGTACAAGAGATTCCCGAAGGGTGGATGGGGCTCGATATCGGTCCCGCAAGCATCCGACTCTTCCGCGAAGCGCTCAACGATGCCAAAAGTATTATCTGGAACGGACCGATGGGTGTATACGAGATGGATCGCTATGCCAAGGGAAGCCTGATGATGAGCAATATCATCGCCCAAACACACGCTACCACGGTTGTCGGTGGCGGCGATACCGCCGATGTGGTGAATCGTGCGGGCGACATCGACGAGATGACCTTCGTGAGTACCGGCGGGGGTGCGAGTCTAAAACTACTGGAGGGCGAGCGCCTTCCGGGCATCGAGGCACTTGAGTCATGATCTTTGCCGCAAACTTCAAATGCAATCTTACAAGAGCCGAAACACGCGCCTATATCGACACACTCGGACAAAAACGCTTTGCAGACGATGCGCATATCTTTCTCTTCCCGCCCGCCACGGCACTCGATCGTTACGATACGCCCTTTACCATCGGTGCGCAAAACGCCTACCCTGCGCATCACGGTGCCTTTACCGGCGAGATCGGTCTGCAACAGCTTAGCGAATTTGAGATCGAAACAGTGCTCATCGGGCATAGCGAGCGACGCGAGATCTTGGGCGAATCGCAAGCGTTTATCGCCGAAAAGTACCGCTTTTTTCAAGAGGCGGGCTATACGATCCTCTACTGCATCGGCGAACCGCTTGCGGTCAGAGAAGAGGGCGATAGTGCGGTTGCCGACTACCTTATGGCACAATTCGAGGGCATCGATACCGACTATGAGAGACTCATCGTCGCCTACGAACCGATCTGGGCGATAGGTACGGGACGCGCCGCCACAAGCGAAGAGATCGCCGCCACGCATGCCATGCTGCGCAAAGAGATCGATGCGCCGCTACTTTACGGCGGCAGTGTCAAGCCCGACAACGCCGCCGAGATCCTCTCTATCGCGCATGTCGACGGGGTACTTGTCGGCAGTGCGTCGCTTAATGTCGAGAGTTTTACAAAAATCATTATAAGCATTGATCGAATAAAATAGATCGCCAAATTGAATTAAGTTGTCTTTAATTTAATATATTTTATGTTAATGTCAGTTTATCTTACAACATAACAAGGGGAGCATGATGAAACGCTTTATAGCAACAACCATCACTACATTGACACTCTACGCAGGGGGCAATATTTCGATGCCAGACTCAGATATGTCACCTCCGGAACCAAAGCCACAACCATCAGTTGTACAGAATACGACCCATAATGAAAACAGTCCAAGTTCACTTTATGCAGGATTAGGCTTAAGTGAGCTTTCCATCAGAAAAACATCATCATCACTAAGTTTTGCAAGTGCAAAAAAGGGGCAAGACAGGGTTGGAAATTTTGATATTATCGTAGGGTACAACTTTTCAGAAAACTTTGACATTGAGGGTCGCCTCGGTACTAGCCTGACACAAGGTGACTTTTCAAAAGACACAACTGCTTCGTTATTTCTTAAACCAAAGATTGACGTTAATGACGATATTACAGCTTATGCTCTACTGGGGGTAGGCTATACAAAACTCAATTCTACAAATGGATCTAACGTCGACGCAAAACAGACGGCATTTCAGTGGGGTCTCGGAGGTCAATACAAAATTCAAAACAACATATCGCTTTTTATGGACTATGTGCAGCTTGGCAGAGACATAAAAGGTCAGTTCTTAACAGATAACAAAGCATATGCCGACGCCTTGACCGTGGGTATACTCTATCACTTCTAATTACTTGCCAACGGATGCGCCTGCATATAGCTCTGCATCTTCTTTGCACTTCCCAACTTCGTATAGATCTGCGTCGTTGCCATCGTCGCATGCCCCAAGAGTTCACTGACATCGGCGATGCGCGCACCGTTATTGAGTAGATGCGTAGCAAAAGAGTGGCGTAGCTGATGCGGACTTGCCTTGATGCCGTGTTTGCGAAACGCTTTTTGCATGCGATAACGCAGCTGTGAAGCACTCAGTGGCACACCCCCCTTTTCAAAAAGATAGCGTCTGCATCCGGTTTCCTTTCTATAGCGTGCGATCTCTTTTTGTAGCGTCTCGGGCAAGGGAATGCGTCGCTCTTTACTCCCCTTGCCATACACCCTTACCCACTCGGTTTCGATTGCATCAAGCGGCAAAGTTGCCAGTTCGGAGATGCGCAGCCCAAGCCCGTAGAGCATCAAGATGATCAAACGTGTCTCTCTGTCGCTTTGCTCCAAAACTTCCGATACCAGCGATGCATCGATCGGCTTCGGTAGCGTCTTGGGCACCTTCACCGAATCATCGGCACGCAACGCAACACGCACCCCTTCGTTTTCATTAAGATAGCCGACAAAGGCGCGCACGGCAGAGAGCTTGAGCGCGATACTCTTCTTTGCCAGCGACTGTATCCGCTTACGCCATGCAAAGAGATCAAGGACGATACCCTCTTCCTCTTTGACGATCGTCACGTCGGCTATCATCGTATCGATCGCATCGGCATAACTCTCTACCGTTTTTTGCGCATAACCGCGAATATCAAAAAGGTAGTCGTAAAAGCGCTCTGCTGCAGCCTTTAGCACCGATTTGTCAATCACTTTCATCGCTATATTGTAGCATCTTTTGCCGTAGCGCTTCGATCCCTTCCTCTTGGCTCATGCCTTCAAGATCAAGCGTTTGCAGATAGATATCGAGTGTCGTGAAGGGTTTGGGCACCATAAAGCGATCCCAACTCTTGGCACGCCAAAAGCGCGCTGCGCGGTAGCTAACGATCAAGATCGGCAGTTTTGCCTTTTGTGCCAAGACAACCGCACCGCTACCGACACTATGACGTGGACCGCGCGGTCCGTCGGGTGTTACCAAGAGATCGTCGCCGCGCTTGATCGCGCGAAACGCCTCGAGCAGTACTTTGTTTGCCCCCTTATAGCTTGAACCTCTTAAGGGACGTATGCCGAAAAAGCCGAGAATACGCGCAATGATCTCGCCGTCGAAATGCTGCGAGATGATGCCCGATGCAGGTCGCCTTTTGCGTAGATGACGATAGGCTTGCGGCGAGATAAGAAGCTCTTCGTGCCAGCAGACCA
>JALWQQ010000142.1:0-508 GCA_027083075.1 Campylobacteraceae bacterium | reverse complement strand
CCACGACCGCTTGAGTGTCGGGAATCGGATCGATAAGATGGAAATGTTTTTTGGAACTGTACCAGTAAAAGCGCATCAAAAGATAGCCGAACAGCGGAAAGAGAAAGATGCCTACGGCGCGAAAGAGTCGCTTCTTCATCGCTGCAAGACTTTGCCCTCAAGCGAAAAGCGTTTGGCGGCAGTCACCCTAACGGGAACGATACGCCCCAGAAGCTCTTCGCTGCCCTCGGTGATAAGAAGACGGTTGGCATCGGTGCGCCCCGCTACCTTGCCGCCCGGCTTAAGCTCTTCGAAATACACACGCTCCTCTTTGCCCGGAAGCGTCGCCATAATCTCATCAACGATCTCAAGATGGCGCGACTGCAATCTTTCTAATCGTTTGCCGGCGACCTCATCGGGTACTTGGTCGGGGAATGTTGCCGCTTCGGTATGGGGTCTCGGAGAGTATTTGAAACTAAACATCTGCTCGAAACGTACCGCCTCCAAGACCTCCATCGTCTCTTCGAAG
>JALWQQ010000141.1 GCA_027083075.1 Campylobacteraceae bacterium | reverse complement strand
TTTCTATAGAGCGCAACAAAAGCATCCTCTTGGGTAAAATAGATAAACCCATCTACACCGCTACCATGCAATATCTCGCGATCGTACACCTTTTTGATCAACAAGGGAGCAGGTACGATCAGGTCGATAAACTTCGTTTGACTGTTGATAGGGTCGAAAAGTGCATGCAGGCGTTCAGGATCAACGATAAATATATGAAATTGGCGTTCGCTTTCGGCAGACTCTTTGGCTTCGTAGTATCCGATAAGATAGTCTTTTGCCTGATCGAGTCCGAGCTCTTCGTACGCCTTTATCTCCAAAACACTCGCGATATCCTCTTCGGGAATGCTACGGCTCAGATAGATCGTCGATGTGATCGTCTCGCGGTTACTTACGTATGAAATATTGAAGTTGGACTTTTTAAAGCCAAGTTTTTGAAGCGGTGCAAAAAAACCGCCGTTACTATACTCGTAATACTTTTCGGTATATGGATCGATCGTAACGACGGTTTTGATATCGCTCTTCTCTTTTTTTCGCGCGCTCTTTTTAAAAAACATTGTCCACACTTTTCGTATAATCCGACTCAATTATATATGTTATAATATTAAAACAATCTTACTCTTTTCAAGTTTTTTTAAAAATATACCCCAACTCAGCTAGGGTGCGCCTACTCTTGCTCCATCCTTTGCGTACCTGTACATGCAGATCCAAAAAGATCTTTTTTTGCGAAAAACGCTCCATGAGTTCACGTGCGTCTCTTCCGACTCTCTTGATCGTTACCCCCTGCTTGCCGATGATCATCCCCTTTTGGCTCGGCTTTTCGACGATGATCGTCGCATAGATCCTATCAAGCCCCTCGCCCTCCTCGATACGCTCGATTACGACATCGCTCTCATAAGGGATCTCGTCGCTGAGATTTTCAAAGATAGATTCGCGGATGAGCTCCCTGTAGATCTCGCGAATCGTCTCGGTTGTCAGTAGCTCGGGATCGTAGAGCCACGGTGAATGAGGTAAACACTTCACAACGGTATCCAAAAGAAGTGTCGCATCACCTTGTCGCTTGACGGAAAAGGGGACGATCGCCTCGAAACGATCTTGGAAGCGTTGATATTCCGAAAGTTTTTGCAGTAGCGCCGCATTACTCACCCTGTCGGTCTTTGTCAAGACCACAATATGCTTACGCCGCCTCTTGTCGATGCTTTGCAAAAAACGCTCATACGCCTCCGTGCTATCCGATGCAGGTGCTAAGAAGAGTGTTAGGTCACTGTCACCGATCGCTTTAAGCGCCTCCTCAAGCATAAAACGGTTGAGTAGTCGCTCTTTTTCATGAATCCCCGGCGTATCGACAAAGATGATCTGCGCATCACCGTGCATCACGATGATATTCATCCGCTTACGGGTTGCTTGCGCCTTTTTGCTTACCATTGCAAGCTTTTCGCCCACAAGGTGGTTAAGCATCGTGCTCTTACCGGCATTGGGGCGCCCCACGACGGCAACAAACCCCGCCTTGGTCTCACTCATCCTTTTCCTTTGCTCGCTATTTTTTATCGTATCGCTAAAGTCTCATATTTGTTTTTGAACTTCTCGGTTACGCATTACTTATTGCTCATTGCTCATTCCTTTGGGGTCAGACCCCCAACGATAACGCTAACGCATTAATCATTGAGGTCAGACCCCTCTTCGAGACCCCCAACGATAACGCTAACGCATTATCATTGAGATCAGACCCCTTATTCAAAACTAAATGCCTTCCCAAGGAAAGCAAACCGAAACTCTTCACCCTTCGCTCTTCTCTCTTCACTAAATTCGGTTCCTCATTCCTCATTCCTAATTTCTAATTTCTAATTTACAGTATGTATTTCGTCGCATCTTCATCTTGTACGATATCGCCGATCTTTCGATCGACCAGATCGACTGTGACTTCATAGCTCGTTCCTGCATAAGCATCCGCCTCGAAGCTGATCTCCTCGAGCAGCTTCTCCATCACCGTATGCAAGCGACGCGCGCCGATATTTTCACTCTTCTCATTTGCCTCGTATGCATAATGCGCGATACGCCTCAGCGCCGCTTCATCAAACTCCAAGCGTACATCCTCGACGGCAAGAAGCGCCTGATACTGCTTGACAAGGGCGTTGGTCGGTTCGGTCAGGATGCGATAGAGTGCCTCCTCATCAAGACTCTCAAGCTCGACACGCAGCGGAAAACGCCCTTGAAGTTCCGGAATCAGATCGCTCGGTTTGCTTAGATGAAAAGCACCTGCGGCGATAAAGAGGATATGATCGGTCTTGATCTGCCCCAGCTTGGTTGCAACGGTAGAGCCCTCGACGATGGGCAGCAGATCGCGCTGCACGCCCTCCTTACTCGGATCTTGCCTGCTCTGCATATTGGCATTGACGGCGATCTTGTCGATCTCGTCCAAAAAGATGATGCCGCCCTTCTCCACCTTCTCTTTGGCAAGCTGCTTGATCTTCTCTTCATCCAGTATCGCCTCGCTTGCCTCTTCGCGCAGTAGCTCTCGTGCCTCTTTGATGCTCATCTCGCGCTCTTCACCGCGCTTTCCGTAGGCACCCAGCACCTTGATCAGCGACTCTTGCATCTGTATCATCTGCGGTGGCATCCCGTCGTCGTTGATAGAAGGTTTATGACGCACCTCTACCTTGATCTTGAGGTGGTCTATCTCGCCGCTACGCAACTTGTCGCGCATACGCTCCTTAGAGCGCTCATAGTCCGCCTTCTTTGCGTCGCCGGCACTCTCGGGCAGCGGCGGAAGAAGCTTTTCAAGTATCTTCTCTTCTATGTACGCCTCGATGCGATCGCGATTTTTTTCATTCTCGCTCTCACGCACCAGACGCAGCGCCGTTGACGCAAGATCACGCACCATCGACTCCACATCGCGCCCGACGAAGCCCACTTCGGTATATTTGCTTGCCTCAACCTTGATAAACGGCAGTTGCATCATCGTTGCCAAACGTCGTGCGATCTCGGTTTTGCCCACACCCGTATCGCCGATCATCAAGATATTTTTCGGTGTCACATCCTGCTGCATCTCTTTGGGTAGTCTCATCCGTCTATAGCGGTTGCGCAGAGCCACGGCGATGGTGCGCTTTGCATCCGCCTGCCCTACGACATACTTGTCCAGATAGGCTACAATCTCCTTGGGTGTCAGATTTTCCAAACGGACTCCTTTATAGACTAAGCGTTTTGATATTGGTATTGGTATAGATACAGAGTTCACCCGCGATGCGTAACGACTCCTTAACCAGCATAACCGGCTCTAAGGATGCATGTTTGTCCAAGGCACGCGCTGCCGAGAGTGCAAAGTTGCCACCACTTCCGATCGCGGCGATCTTGCCGTCTTCAGGTTCAACCACATCGCCGTTACCGCTTAAGATAAAGATATGCTCGCGATTGAGCACGATCATCATCGCCTCAAGCTGTCGCAGATGCTTGTCGCGTCGCCACGCCTTCGAAAAGGCGATCACCGATCTAAAGAGATCGCCTTTTTGTTCATTGAGATACCCTTCAAACATCTCGAAAAGGTTGAATGCATCTGCCGTAGAGCCGGCAAAACCTGCCAACACCTTACCCTCGTAAAGGGTACGAATCTTCGTAGCGTTTCCCTTGAGTACCGCATCGCCGAAAGTCACCTGCCCGTCACCGCCGATCACCGCGGTATCTTCACCGCGATAGCCCAATATCGTTGTTGCATGAAACATCGCTACTCCACCCCTATCACTTCGACGGTTGCTTGGGCGTGAATGCCGTGACCGAGTTTGATGTCAACCGTATGTTCGCCGGTTGTCTTGATATGACGCTTGAGGGCGATCTCTTTCTTGTCGATCTCGATGCCGAGTTGCGCTTTGATCGCTTTAGCGATATCGGCATTGCCGACGGAGCCTTTGATGCCTGCGGGTGCAAGCGGCTTTTCGATACGTATCGGCGTACTTTCGATCTGCTTTTTAGCCTCCTCTATGCGTGTCAACTCCGCTTGTAGCTCCGCCTCTTTTCGCGCCTGCTCTTCACGCCACGCCTCTACCACTTCGGGTGTTGCCAACTTCGCCATCCCCTTAGCGATGAGGAAGTTTTGACCATAACCGTCCTTGACCTCTTTGATCTCGCCCTTTTTGCCAAGCTTCGCAACATCTCTGGTTAAGAGTACTTTCATCTGCTATCCTTCTTTTCTAAACCTATGAGTTGTTTGATTTTACCCAAAGTATATTAACACTCCTGTGTTAGAATGGTGCGAAATTAAGCACTTCACGAAGGTTTTTACGATGTTAAGAGATTTTCCGAAAACAGTGCTTGCGGACTTTCCGCAAAGACTCGATGCACTGCTTAAAAAACAAAGAGAGAAGATAGATGCGCTGGTCACAGACGAAGCGGTTACAAGCTATGATGCGCTCTTTAAGCCGCTCGATAGTCTTGATGAGCAACTCGATACCTTCTTTACGCCGCTATCGCATCTCAATTCGGTTTGCAACAGCGAAGAGACACAAGCGGCTTATGAAGCCTCTTTGCCACCGCTGAGTCGTTTCCACTCCGAAATCGCACAAAACCGCCCGCTCTACGAGAAGATCGCCTCCCTAAGCGAAAACGATCCTGTCAAACAAAGAGCGATCGACAATGCCGTGCGCGACTTTAAACTCTCGGGCATCGAACTTGATGAGATGAAGCAAAAGCGGCTTGAGGAGATCGATCTACGCCTCTCGGAACTTAGCAATCGCTTTAGCCAAAACCTACTTGACGCCACCGCTGCGTTCGAACTGGTGATCGAGGATGAAACACAGGTCAAGGGGATACCCGAAAGCGATTTGGTCGCAGCGCGCTTTGAAGAGGAGGGCAAGATCAAGTATCGCTTCGGCCTGCAGATGCCAAGTTATATCGCCTATATGACCTACGGTCCCGATCGTACTCTACGTGAAAGGCTCTACAAAGCCTACAACACCCGTGCACCCGAAAACGGTGCGATTATCGATGAGATCTTGGCGCTTCGCTACGAAAAGGCAACACTTTTGGGTTTTGAGAACTATGCCGCCTATGCACTGCAGCGACGGGATGCACGCAATGAAGAGCAAGTGATCGCTTTTTTAGATGCTTTGGCGGATGCCGCACTACCGCGCGCCGAAGAGGAGCTTGAAGCGTTGAGACATTTTGCCAAAGCGTGTGACGGTATCGACTTGCAAAGTTGGGACACCGCCTACTAT
>JALWQQ010000140.1:4579-5221 GCA_027083075.1 Campylobacteraceae bacterium | reverse complement strand
TTGCTAGACAATGAGGACAGACCACCTTGATACTCATCGATACTCCTTTGCTTACTTTGGGGATATTATAAACTCTTTTAAAGGCACGAAACGCTACTTTGGTTGCAAAAAGGAGGCGATGATGGCACAAAAAGAGCTGATTGTCGGCGGCGGATGTTTTTGGTGTACCGAGGCAGTCTTTGAGCGCCTCAAGGGGGTCATCGATGTCGAAAGCGGTTATGCCAACGGCACCGTTCCCGATCCGACCTACCGTATGGTTTGCAACGGCGATACGGGCTATGCCGAGGTGATCAAGATCGTCTATGATGACGAGAAGATCGATATCGATACGCTTTTGGATGTCTTTTTTGCCACGCATGATCCCACCACGCTCAATCGTCAGGGTGCCGATGTCGGCACGCAGTACCGCTCTTGTATCTGTTACAAAAACGATGAAGAGCTTGAAGCTGCCAAGCGTGCGATCGAAAGAGCAGAAAAAGCGCACGACGATCCTATCGTTACCACCCTCGAACCGCTACAAAACTACTATCCCGCCGAAGGGTATCATCAGGACTACTACCGTAAAAATCCCCTGCAAGGCTACTGCAATGCCGTCATTCCGCCGAAGTTGGCAAAACTGATGGAGAAGTTTGTGGACAAAGT
>JALWQQ010000140.1:0-4569 GCA_027083075.1 Campylobacteraceae bacterium | reverse complement strand
TCCCCTGTTGCTTTTTTAACTGCGCGATGGTGTGCATGCTCTCTTCTTGGCGAATATTTTACGATAGTATATCTCTGTTTATATCATATCGTCAAACGATTGAAAAAAGAGTTCTACAAACCTGCGCTTTCGTTCATGCTTCTTCAAAAGTTGTTTCATGTACGAACTGTTTTTCTCTATGCTCCATGCAGTGGTATCATTTACCTTTTCGATCTCAACACACTTTTTTAATGCACGGATAGCCCAAGGATAGTATTTACTCTGCCCTTTTTGTAGGGTCTTTTCACAACTGTCTCGATAGAGCAAAATCGCCTCCTGCGGATAGTCTCCTTGTAACCAAGAGACGATCTTGTCAAATCCACCGCCATACATATATTCGGTCTCCAAGGCGTGTTTATGCTCCATAACATACGCAGCAGCCAACGCCGCCTCGTCCATGCTTCTAAAAAAATGCAATGCTTCACCAAAAGAGAGTTGTTGCGCCTCTTTTAACGCTTCTTTCCTTACTTTTTCCCTTGTAGCGCCTTCAAGTCTGGAGAGGTACGCTTGTAGTACAGAGGGCGATTTGGTTTTCTCGTACCAATGTTTATATGCAGTCGTGGCATCCGCCTCTTTTTTCAGCATATCGTATGCCCACACCTGCAGTTCATAAAATTCATTCGCGTTATATTTGTTTATCTCTTGTACCTGTTTGAGCATATCGAGAACGCCTTGGGCATCATCGGCATATCTGTACTCCTTTGCAAAGTTGAGTAGATCCGTTGTATTTAGTGTGCTTTTGTCCAACTTTGACGCGTTGATATAAAGTTCAGGCTGCTTCAGATAGTGTGCGCACAACCGCATCACCTGAAGATCGTCAAAGCTACAAGAAGACTCCTTTTTGCATCGCTGATAAAATTCATCATAAATCTTTTGTAACACGTTTTGCGGTACTTTTTCGGAAAAGATCGACCTGACTCCGAACCCCTCGCATACGAGCATCTCCATGATATCGGCATGGATCTCCTCATCGCTCATCACCTCCAGACACTCCATCCATCCGTCTTCTGCCCTATGATAGCTTTCTTGTATGACTCCTGCACTGTCGTCCGAGCGCAAAAAGACTTTTGAGTCGGTAAGTATTAGGGCTTTAAATAGCCTTGCAGCTTCTTGTTTATCTTTGACCAACATGTGTATATCATCCACAATACTTCCGATCTTTCGGGCGTATTCAAACGCCTCGTAATAACCGATAAATTTGCGCCCTCTTCGTATGGATGAGATATCCTTTTGGATGCTTTTTATCAACATTTTTTGATCACCTTTGAGTGTGAGTTTTTCTACATTTTTACAAAAATCTTTATCGATCTTACTCTGCTTGTAGACCAAAAAAGCAAGATCGTCGTAACTGATCTTTTTTATCTCTTCGAGTGTTACTATTGTGTTTGCCATCTGAAACATCCTTTACATTAAAAAGCGAAGGTGCAATGATCTCTATGATCAACATACTCAATACCTCACTACAAACCCGTCACCGTGGTGATCGACCTCCTCGATCTCCTCGCACTCAAAGCCTTCGACTTCACTCATCGGTGAGCCCTCTTCGATGATGCGGTGGGCAATGGGAAGCTCTTCCTCTTCATCATAGACAAAAAAGAGCACCTCGACCGTACCGTCGTCAAGATTGCGCACGTAGCCTTTGAAGCCGGCGCGCATCATCGCTTGTGAAACGAATTTGCGGTAGAAGACATGCTGCACTTTGCCGAAAACGATACATCGAAACCATTTCATCGCTTCTCTCCATACTCCTCTTTAAGATAGCGTAAAAACTCCAAGATACGCGCTTCAAAGAGCCGCTTCTCTTCGTTGTCGTCTTCGACACATTCAAGCAGTGTGGCTATCTGTTCAAGGTCGATCTTTTCTGCATAACGGCGATGCTCTTTGGTCTCTTTTTGTACCAGCAGTACCAGATTTTCAAAGTTGAGTCCATTGTCATCGACGATCTTTTTGTGAAACTCAAAGACCGTATCGACCAGCAAGGCTGCGCGCTCTTCATCGTCCGGATAAGCGGCACGCGCGATAGTTTTGAGTTTCTCCTTTTCGCAGGCATCGATCTCGCCGTCGTGCGATACCATCAAGGTGAGCAGCATCGCGCGATACTCCAAAGAGCGGTGGTGATAGACAAGCAGTTCGCGAAAACTCTGCTTAAAAAATCGCTTGAGTTCCTTGAGCATCGCCGATACCTCTATAGAGTTTTAACAAAAGTATACTATAGTTGTTTTCAAAAAGCCCAAATCTCGAAAGAGAATTCTTTGAATTTGCGTTGTGCTCGTCTTTACGGGGTTTGCAGAAAATTTGAGTCGCACTCGGAGAGTTCGGCGATGATTTTATGCGAAGTCCGTGAAGATGATGATAATGCAAAGCCATGAATCTCTATTGAGAGATTTGGGGAAAATGAGACACAATGGGCAAAATCGATCTGCTTGTCATCTTTACCACCGCCCTTCTCGGCAGTTTCGGGCACTGCATCGGTATGTGCGGCGGCATCGTCGTTGCTTATAGCAGTAAAAAGCTTGACGAAAAGACGCCTCTTTTGCGTCAACAGTTCTCACACCTGAGTTACAATCTCGGGCGTGTGACAACCTATGCGATGCTTGGTGCGATCTTCGGTCTGCTTGGACGGGTGATCGCCTTTACACCGACAACCAAGGGAGTACTCTTTGTGCTCACGGGGGCATTGATGATCCTTGCGGCGCTCTCGCTTTTAGGTAACTTCCGATTCCTTGCTTCTGCAGAGCTTGCGCTTAATCGCTACGCTTGGTTTCGCAACCTCTTCGGGGTACTTTTGCAACGCAAGGACTACCCCTCTTTCTATCTGCTCGGAATGCTCAATGGTCTGATCCCGTGCGGTCTGGTCTACTCCTTTGCCATCATTGCCGCATCGACGGCTTCGGCACTCTGGGGAGCGATCGTCATGGCAAGTTTCGGCTTGGCTACTATCCCTGCCCTCTTCTTTCTCGGCAATCTCACCAAGCTTCTACAGCACGGTAGCCTGCGTACCGTGATGCTCAATCTCGCGGCACTTCTGGTACTCTTCTACGGTCTCTTTGTGCTCTATAAGGGATACCGCTTTATCGTTCATCCGCAGCAGATGCAACAGATGGTAGAGAAGATGCACCATAGCGGCAAATGCTCCTCGATGCGTTGTGCACCCGGAAAGTGCGGATAACTACCTATCGCGCTTGGTGCGCTTGCGCTTTTTACCGTAGCGTTTGGGGGTATCGTCACGCTTCTTTGTCCGGGATTTGCGGCGTGCGTCACTCTTTTTGACCTCGAAGATATATCGTGTCTGCTTAGGGGCAAAGCCATCTGGCACGACACCCCGAGTTTGTGCGGCGATATAACCGTAGTAGAGCGATAGCGCCGCCTTCTCTTCCGGCGCACAAAAGAGATGCGCACACCCTTGCTTTTCTGCGCGTGCGGTTCTGCCGATGCGGTGCAAGAGTGCACGCCTCTGTCGCGGCATATCGAAGCAGATTACATCTTCAAGATCCTCTATATCCAAACCGCGCGAAGCCAGATCGGTAGCGATAAGCAGATCTATCTTGCTTCGCTTGAAAGCTTCCAAGATACGCTTGCGCTCGTTTGAGTCGCTTTTGCCGTGCAGTAGCACCGTGCGTATGGCATCTTTTTTCAGCCCATCGATCAGTGCTTCGGCATCGCTGCGTTTACTCACAAAGAGTAGCGCTTTGCGTAGGGTATCTTGCTCGAAGAGGTGCTGTAGCAGTGCGATTTTTTTATCTTTTCTTACCGCATAGAGTTTGATGCGCAGTCCTTCGGGAAGCGTGCCGAAACTGTCGGATACGACGCGTCGTAGCGGCTTTAGGGTTTTGGCAAAACGGTTGACTTTAGGGGTGAGCGTAGCGCTCACGATGACCAATGCACACCGCTTGCCAAGTCGCGGCGCGATATGCGCAAGTAGCCTCTGCTCAAAGCGGTCGTCAAAGAGCGTGTCCGCCTCATCCAAGACAAGGTAGCGCAGGCGGTGCAAGCGCAATGTATCCGAGTCGAGATATTTGAGCAGACGTCCGGGCGTAGCGACGATGAGCTGCGCCTCTTTGAGTCTATCGGTCTCTTGTGCGGTGTCGCCGCCCCCTTCAAGCAGCGCGACGCGAAGCGGTTTTTCCGATGGCTTAAAGCGGCGCGCTACGGCGACTATCTGCCTTGCCAGCTCTTTATTTGGTGCAATGATAAGTGCAGTAGGTCCTGAGACAAAGCCCGCCTTGCGTATGGTTTCGAGTATGGGCAAGAGATAGGCCAAGGTTTTGCCGCTACCGGTGCGTGCGGAAAGTAGCGTGTGCATACCTTGCAAAAGTGCGGGGATCGCTTCGCGCTGTACGGGTGTCGGGGTGTCGATGCCCTCTTTTAAGAGTGCCGTAAGCAACGAGGCGTCGATACCGAGTTTTGCAAAGTGTGTCGTTGGCATCTTAGTCTAAGTTGAGATCTTTCTCTTGTGTGCGGCGACGCATGCGCATCTTGAGCTTTGCCAACTCGCGCATATCGACATGCGCGTCGCTCTCATCGACGATC
>JALWQQ010000139.1 GCA_027083075.1 Campylobacteraceae bacterium | reverse complement strand
AGTCAACACCGATGTCAAGCTCTTTGTTAAGTATGGCATTAAGTGTCGGATTGCCGATGGCTTTACCTTGCTTCACAAAGAAGAGCTCTTTGCCGTCGGGTACGCGCGAGGCGACACCGATCCCACTTAGAAAGGTGAGCGCATCGTTGAGTTTGTAATCGGCACGAAGATAGCCGCCAAGGGTGTTGAAGTGACGCGTTTTGACATCACTGCGCGCCGTATCGATACGCGTCGCATCGTAACGCAAACCGCTTTTGAATCTCCATTTGCCAAGTGTCGCGCTATCTTCGATAAAGAACGCTTTGTTGATCGTGTTGACATCCCAAATTGAGTGTGCCGCATTTGGTATGCGTTTAAATACACCGCCAATTTCCTTGAAGAAACCGCCGTCCCAGTTGCGTTTCGAGTAGTCAAGCCCCAATGTAAGATCGGTACCTGCAAAGGTAATGCCGTTTTTGATCTTGGCACCGACGGTGTCACTTTGCAACCGGTGGCGCACTACGCCCATCTTTTGGCTTGCATAGCGGTAACGCTGAGACATCGGGTGATCGACCTTACTTTTATAGAAGCTGAGATCGAGGCTTTTGCTGTAGCGCCCGAGATCCTTTGTGCTTAGATCGATCGTATAGATATCGGAGTTGTCATACGGTGCATCCATCGGTGTGTTGGGGTAGAGGATCTGTTTACTGCGATTGGCGGTATAGCCGAGTTTGAGTTGCGTGTTGTCATTGATCTGCCAGTAGAGTTTACCCATCGCCGTTTTTTTACTAAAGGCTTTGTCGTTGCGATATTCGGGCAAGTAACGGCGAGCCCCCAGCATCATGTCGTGTTTCTTTTTTCCGTTAAGATGCGAAGCGACATAGTCGTCGACTTGTTCGAAAAGATCGCGTCCGTTACCGTCCTTGTAGGCATCGCCCTTTTCATCCGAGAGCGAAAGCAGAAACTTTAGCGCACCGTTGCCCACATGCAGACGCGTTCCCCGTTTGCGATAGCCGAAGCTTCCGATGTTGCCGAAGAGCTCTCCGCCGTATCCCGCTTCGGGATCTTTGGTTTTGACCTTGATATCGGCACTTAGAACCCCGAAATCTTCGACATTGTACGGTCCCTTAATGAGCGAAACCGAAGCGACATTATTGCTCAGTACATGCGAAATCGGTGGATCCATACGGTTAGGACACGCCCCGTAGATCTTGGCGTTGTCGATCGTGATATTGAGGTTGTCTTTGCGTGCGCCGCGGATAATGAGATCGTTGGCGATGCCCGATCGTCGTACGATGCGCACGCTTGCGCTCTGTTTTCGTAGCGCTTCCGCCAAGTCGGCGGACTTCACCTCCTCTTTGGCAATCTCCGCAACCTCTTCGCTCGATACGGCGCCGCCGATCTCGATCGCATCGAGCGTTTCACCGTAAAGCCAAACGGAACATAAAAGCATTACGCTTACCGAGACTTTTTGCATACGCTTCTCCTTGAGCTTTGATCATCGCATTATGACGCGGCAGTGTTAAGTGGGTGTTAAAACCCAAATCTCGAAATAGAACTTCATGACTTTGCATTATCATCACATTCACGGACTTCGCATAAAATCATCGCCGAACCCTACGGGTGCGACTCAAATTTTCTGCAAACCCCGTAAACGCGAGCACAACGCAAATGCAAAGAATCCTACTTCGAGATTTGGGTAAAATTTTAGTGCAGTCGATAACGAAGGGTGATGCTCAGTTGCATCGGTAGTAGTGGCTTGATCTTGGAGACATCGACGGGAAAGGCGGCGTTAAGCGCCTCTTTGCTTGCCTTAAGAAAGAGCGTGCTGCCCTCTGCGCGCACCGAAGCAACCCTGCCGTTCGGCAACACGGTAAAGTGAAGCGTCACGCTACCCTCGAAGCGTCGCCTGAGCGCAAGCGTCGGGTAGCGCTTGTGCGCTTTGATGCGGCGGCGCAGCACTTGCAAAAAGCGCTGTTTTTGCGCCGCATCCACCTTGGGTGAAGCTTGTGCTACGGTGGCGATACGCCCCTTTTTCGGTGATGGCTTTCGGCGCTCTTTTGCTCTCTTTACATACTGATGTTTCTGCCGGACTACACTCTTGTGTTGCTTGCTTTTTTTGGGTATATGTCGTTGGGTTTTTTTGTGTTTAACAGGCTTTTGCGGTGCGATATTTCGTGTCGATAGGGCTCTTTTTTTTCGTACTTTTTTAACAATCCGTCGTTTGGGTATATGCTTTTTCTTTATGATGCGAGGCTTGGGTTTTTTGAGGGCTATCGGCGTGTGTATCTTGGTTTGCTGCGGTTGTTTCACGAGCTTTTGAACAAGCTTCGGTGTTGTCTCTTTGTGCATTTCGGGTAGTCTCTCAAGGGGTTTTGGCGCTACAGGCGTTTGCCCTTGAAACGCAAAGGTGTGTAGTGTGATAGGGATCGTGTGTAGGGTCTTGCGATGGGGCGTTGTGCTCTTGGTAAGCATATAGAGAGCGATCGCCGCAAGAAGATAGAGTAGTAGTGTGATGCTAAAAGCAAGCGTATCGTGCTGTTTCATGGCAGGCAATTATGGCTAAA
Organism: Campylobacteraceae bacterium; assembly: GCA_027083075.1. Lineage (GTDB taxonomy): Bacteria > Campylobacterota > Campylobacteria > Campylobacterales > Sulfurovaceae > JALVPA01. The sequence goes on along the minus strand of JALWQQ010000139.1, from coordinate 2,682 downwards.
AACTCTTTAAGAAGATGCACGTCAGTGCACTTCATACTTGGAAGGACAATCGTAGTGTATCGTCAAAGTGTTAAGCGGGTGTTAAGTGTAATGCTCTACCCAGTAGTAAGGTTTTCGTCTCTGGTGTGCTATCGCCAAGACGATAAGGGTATCATTGTCGATTGCATAATAGATCGTATATGGAAACCTGTGAAGCGGATATTTTCGAATCTCTTTGTCAATTTTGGGGAAAAGTGTCGGAGTGGTGCGGATCGTATCGATAGCCTTTTGGATATCGTGTTTAAATCTATCGCCAAGCTCATCTTGCTGAAGATCGTAATAGTGCCTGCCTTCTTCCAATTCTTTGGCGGCTAATTCTAATATAATGACATTCATGCGTGAAAGACATCTTTATAGGCGAGTGTTTTTATCTTGCCTCTGCGATATGCGTCTAAACGCTTCTTGCTCTCTTGTGTCCATACACGCTCTATCTCTTTATCGGTCTTATTGAGGCTTTCAAGTAGATTTTCTACGATGATGTAACGCTCTTTCGGCGAGAGATGTAACGCTTCCTCCAAGATTTCGGGCAAATGCATATCGATCCTTCAAAAGTGCTGTAAACCATTATAACATATTTTCGCTATCGGGCTTGACAAGTAATTTACGCAGATCAAGCGCGATACTCGTTCCTTTATCGGGTGCCGTTTTGATGTCGATCGCGATGCCGTGTGTGTCGCAAAATCGTTTGACAAGCGCAAGTCCGATGCCTCTTCCTTTGGCTCTGCTGTCGCCTTGATAGTAGAGCTCGAAGATGCGTAAAAGTTCTGTTTCGCTCATCCCCTTGCCGTGATCCGTGATGCGCAAGATCCCCTCTTTGAGCGTTATAGCGATCTCACTCTCTTTGTCCGAATATTTCATGGCGTTGTCAATCAGATTGTCAACCACCTGTTCAAAACCGATCTTGTCGGCTTCGATAAGTGTCGGTGTCAGCGAAAGACGGAAGTGTTGACGTCCGAAACCTTCGAAATAGGCGATATGCTCTTTAAGCAGCGTGCTGAGTTCAAAGCGCTCCGGTGCGATCTCTTCGGTTTCGCTTCGTAGGGTGTAAGCAAGTTCCGTGTAAAGCTTTTGTAAACGCTCTGTTGCCGATGCGATACGCTTAAGCCGCGTCGCCTCTTTCTCATCGGCATCATAGCTTAATAGTTCGACATTGTTGCGTATCGTTGCGACGGGGATATTGAGTTCGTGCAAGATGCGATCGATCGTCTCTTGTAACGTTGTTTCATAATGGTGCCGTTTTGTTGTGGTAAGCGTGTAGAGGAGATAGCCCCAGCCTATGGCGATGAGTGCGACGACGAGTCCCGCGACGAAGTAGCCTGCAAATTCGCTACGATCCATCGGGATAAAGCGTACGATCGAAGCGATCAAAACGGAGACCGAAAAGAGATAAAGCAGCGAGACCCACACGAAGGTATGGCGCATCATACCTCCTTGAGGCGGTACCCTAAGCCGCGTTCGTTGAGGATCGCATCGCCGAGATGGCGTTTGAGTTGAGCGATATAGACGCGTATCGCACCTTCGCTTGCCTCTTCGGCACTTGCCCAGAGTGTCGCTTTGATCGTTTCGATATCGACAAGCATACCGCGTCGCTTGAGCAGCAGCTCCAAAAGAAGCCGTGCTTTCGGGCTAAGCACGATGCTGTTGCCGGCTGCATCGAAGAGTTGGCGCTTGGTTAGATCGTAGCGCAATGCACCGATAGACACGATGCGGGTGCGCAGTTCTCTTCTTAGCAGCGCTTCGATACGCAGTTGCAGCTCCGTAAGATCGAAAGGTTTGCGCAAAAAGTCGTCGCCTCCGCTACCGAAACCCTCTTTAAGTGCATCGATACCTTCGCGTGAGGTAAGGAAGATAGCGGGTGTCGTGTCGTCACTCTCGCGCAGTTGTCTAAGAAACGAGAAGCCATCTTCAAAGGGAAGATTGACATCAAGCAGATAGAGATCGAAGCGCTTTTCATAGCACCGATCGAGCGCGCTATAGGGATCGAAGCATGTCGTTACGCTGTAGCCTCGGGTGTGGAGAAAGTCCTCTATGGTTTCGGCAAAGAGTCTGTCGTCTTCCAAGAGTAAGATAGCGTAAGACATGATATCGGCTACATATACATGCCGCCGTTAACCTTGAGGGTTTCGCCGGTGATATACCCTGCGCCGTCGCTGAGCAGGAAGGCAACCGCCTCGGCGACCTCTTCGGGCTTGCCGAAGCGCTTGAGCGGAATCTTCGCTTCGTAGCTCGCTTTGATCTCATCGGAGAGCGCGTCGGTCATGTCGGTAGCGATAAAGCCGGGAGTAATCGCATTGTAGCGGATTCCTCTCGGCGCCGCTTCGAGTGCGAAGCTTTTGGTCATTGCGATCATGCCGCCTTTGCTGGCGCTATAGTTGGTCTGCCCCGCATTGCCCGTTTCGCCGACGATGGAGGCGATATTGACTACCGCACCGAAGCGCTTTTTGCCCATCACCTTCAGTGCTTCGCGACATCCGATAAACGCCGATTTGAGGTTGGCTTCGATAACCGCCATAAACTGTTCCGTCTTCATACGCATCGCCAAGCCGTCTTGGGTGATGCCCGCGTTGTTGACCAGATAGCTCAGCGCACCGTCTGCTTCGACGATCGACTTGACGGCATTCGTATACGCCTCTTCGTCACTGA
>JALWQQ010000138.1 GCA_027083075.1 Campylobacteraceae bacterium | reverse complement strand
GTTTGCCAACCCTGACAACCCCGATATCCATCGCAAAACTACCGCCTTAGAGATACTGCGTGATACCGAAGGAAGGCTTGACGGCTTTATCGCCTCCGTCGGCACAGGCGGTACGATCACCGGTACGGGTGAAGTGCTTAGAGAGACGCTCCCCGATCTACTCATTGTCGCGGCGGAACCAAGCAAATCTGCGGTACTACACGGTCATAGTGCGGGACCGCATAAGATCCAAGGTATCGGTGCGGGTTTTGTCCCCGAGATCCTCAATACCGACCTTTACGATGAGGTGATCGAAGTGGATGACGAGGATGCCTTTATGACGGCAAGACGCATCGCCAAGGAGGAGGGGTTGCTGGTAGGCATCAGCTCCGGTGCCAATGTTTATGTATCGATGCAGGTTGCCAAGCGCCCCGAGAACCAAGGCAAAACCTTTGTGACAATCCTTTGCGATACTGCGGAACGCTACCTCTCGACGGAGCTCTTCGAGTAATGCCGCCGATGCCGCGCTTTTTGGAGACCATCCGCATCTTCGAAGGGCGTATCGACAACCTCTCTTATCACCAAGCACGCTTAGAACGCACCTTTCGGGCGCACTACCGAGGCGAATCCCCCTCGCTTCTTGAAGCACTACAAGAGCGTCCTACGGCAGGTCTTTTTCGTGCACGCATATACTATAGCGATACCATCGAAAGTGTCGCATATCTTCCCTATAAACCCAAAGTCTTACGCACCTTTACGGCGATCAACAGTAGTATAGAGTATGGCTACAAATATGCCGATCGTAGTGCACTGGAAACGCTTACGGCGCAGGTCGATACCGACGATGTGCTGATCGTCAAAGAGGGGCTTGTTACCGATACTACCATCGCCAATATCGCCTTTTTTGACGGCAGACGCTGGATCACACCGAAACACCCGCTTCTTGAAGGAACGATGCGTGCCAAGCTCATCGACGAAGGAAGGCTAATCACCGCCGATCTACAACCGAGCGATCTCAAAAAGTACGAACAGTGCGCGATCATGAATGCGATGCTTGGTTTTCGCGTTTTGAAACATGTGCGCATCTTCGATGAAAACGGCATCGTACTCTTTGAAAGAGAAGGCTACGATAAGCGCTGATAGGCTATAGTTTCGCCAAGGAGAAAGCATGCGAGTCAATCCTCTTCAAACGGCACAATTTCGCGAGATGATGCAAAGACATATCGCCGAGTGCATCGGCTTTTTGTTTGAAAACAACGAACACTTCGCCGTCGCCTGCGAAACGCGTCATATCCTTTTCGATCCTCCCTTGCCCGAACATATCAGTATGCATTTTCAAGAGACGGTGCTTTTCGTCTTGACGGGCTATACCTACGATGTCGCACAGATCGATACGGAAAATCTCTACTTCGAAGCGGGGTTTGGCGAGGAAAATTTCGGCTCCAATGTCACCGTACCGCTACTTGCCATCAAGCAGATCTTTGTCAGAGAGACACCGATACTACTCAATGTTGCCGAGCCTGCACCGCAGCTTTTAAAAGCGGACAAAGAGGAACAAGAGTTGCGTATCGCCGATGACGACAGCAAACGTAAACGCTCCATGGAAGCACTACTGAACAATCCGGAAAATCAAAAGCTACTTAAGAAAAAAGAGTAACTTAGCAGTGTCCCGCCAAGATATAGTTGACCACTTTGTCAACATAGGCGTTATGTTTGTTCTCTTTAGAGTAGACGATGTAAAACTTACGTGTCATCGTATAGCCGCGCAGGCGTGCTTCGAAGAGCTCGCCTTGGGCTACCTCGTCGGCGATCGCATGTTTCGAGATGATCGATACGACGGGACGCGGGTGGTTTTTGTCCGCCTTTTTGATCGTCTGAAGCACGGCGGTCGTATTGCTCACTTCACTGAGCACATTAAAGCTTTTGCACGACACACCCAACTCTTGAAAGACCTCCGAGACTACTTTACGCGTATGCGACCCCTCCTCGCGACAGACCCAGTCGAAACCGTAGAGCTCTTCGGTTTTTAAAAGCTTCGGTATCGGCTGATTGCTCACTACAACCAACTCGTCTTCGACCCATTCGCGATAGATCAGATCGTTGTCAAATACAGGAGATTCTATCAGACCGACATCAAGTTTACGATCTTTGAGCTTTTCGATGATCTTATCGCTCACGCCGATGCTGAGATTGATATCGTTATTGATCGCTTCCGCCATCGTATTGAGGCACTGACCGGGGATGAGATAGGTGCCGATGGTAAAAGAGGCGCCGAGTCGGAAGGTCATCTCTTTGTTGATGATCTTAAGTACCTCTTGTTCGCAGAGGTTGATCTCTTTTTCCAACCGCGTCGCGATCTTGTAGAGCTCTTCGCCTTCGGCAGTCAGCTTGATACCGTTCTTTTTGCGTTCGATCACCTTGGCGCCAAGGTAGTTTTCGATAAATTTGATCTGCTGCGTCACTGCAGGCTGAGAGATGCCGAGTTTACCCGATGCTTTGGAAAAACTACGCTCTCTTGCCACAGTCAAGAAGGTTTCGAGTTTGACAAAATCTTTTAGCATGTCCACATCCCCGATTGTAAAATCTACTTATAATTAAAGTTATTGTAGCTTATTATTCTTTAAATTTCATAACTTGACCTTATCCGAAAGATTTGTTTTTTATGTTTTATTCGAGAGCGCATCTTTGATTTATCCTCTTTTGGATATAATCTAAAGACTTTAGAACTGCAGAAACGGATCGTATGAAACAGATGCTCTCCGAACTTAACGATGCACAGCGCGAAGCCGCCACCCATATCGACGGAGCGATGCTTATCTTGGCGGGTGCAGGGTCGGGCAAAACCAAGACGATCACGACGCGCTTGGCATATCTGCTCGGCGAAGTCGGGATCGATCCCGCTTCGACATTGACGCTTACCTTTACCAACAAGGCAGCTTCCGAGATGCGCGAACGCGCGATGCGACTTGTTGGCGAGAAGAGCCACTATCCGCCGCTATTATGCACCTTCCATAAGTTCGGACTGCTCTTTTTGAAATTTCATATCGAAAAACTCGGGCGCGGCAACAACTTTGTCATTATCGATAGCGACGACAAAAAGCGCATCTTGCGCACGTTAAGCAAAGAGAAGAAGATCGACCTCAATATCTCTTTTCTTGCCTCGGAGATCTCAAAATACAAAAACTCGTTACTCGAACCCGACACGGTCTTGGAGAAAGCGGAGTTACCCGACTATCGCAAGGCTGCCGAGATATACAAAGCCTACCAAGAGCAGATCGTCGAAAACAATCTTGTCGATTTTGACGATCTGCTGATGCTAAGCTATCGCATCTTAGAGCAAGATGATCGCCTGCGCAAAGAGACAAGCGAACGCTACCGCTATATTATGGTCGATGAATATCAAGATACCAATGAACTACAATTTCAACTCTTGCGGATGCTCACCTCCGAGCACGATAACCTTTGTGTAGTGGGTGACGACGATCAGAGCATCTACGGCTGGCGCGGCGCCAATATCCGCAATATCTTGGAGTTTGCCGATGCCTATCCCGGGTGCAAGACGATCAAACTCGAAACCAACTACCGCTCTACCGAGCCGATCCTCGAAGCGGCAAACAAGCTTATAGAGCACAACTCACAACGCCTCGGCAAGCGGCTCATCTCTCACAAGGGCAAAGGCGAAGCGGTAAAACTACTTCATTCACTTGACGAGACGATGGAGGCTAAGGCGATCGCCCATCGCATCAAAACCCTTCTCAAAGAGGGGGCAAGCGCCGACGAGATCGCTGTGCTCTATCGCATCAACGCGCTTTCGCGATCACTCGAAGAGGGGTTTAGCAAAGAGGGGCTTGCCTTTAAACTCATCGGGGGCATGCGCTTTTACGAACGTGCGGAGATCAAAGATGTCATCTCCTATTTCCGCATCATTGCCAATCCTCACGACGACTTCTCTTTGATGCGCATCATCAATAAGCCTAAACGGGGTATCGGTAAGGTCTCGTTAGAGAAGTTGCAAAACGGTGCTTTCGAAGCACACAGCTCACTCTACGAATATATCCGAAAAGGGGTAGAAAGCGGATCGCTTCCCGTAAGCAAAAAGACGATGGGTGCGCTCGGCTCTCTTGTCGAAGATATTCGCTTTTTGCAAGAGGAGGCGGAAAACATCGGTGCGGAGTTTGCCGAAACCTTCGAAGCGCGCATCGGACTCAAAGAGCACTACGCCTCGATGCCGGACGGCTTTGAACGCATCCTCAATATCGACGAATTTTACGGCTTCTTTAACGACACCTTTAGCAAAAATCCCGATCTCGATCTTGAAAGCTTCCTTAACGATATCTCTTTACAAAGCGATCAAGACGAGATAGAGGAAAATGCGATTAGCATCATGAGTATCCATGCCGCCAAAGGTTTGGAGTTTGAGCATCTCTTTGTGATCGGGCTTGAAGAGGAGTTTTTTCCACTGCTTGGCGAAGGATGCAATATGGAAGAGGAGCGCCGTCTCGGCTATGTCGCCATCACGCGCGCCAAAAGCGATCTGACGCTTTGCTATGTCGATAGCAGATTTTACAAAGGGCGCAGAAAACAGTTGGAAAAGAGCCGTTTCCTCGGTGAGGCGGGGCTTATCAAAGATGCCAGCCTCAAACTTACCAAGCAGGCCGCCTACAAAAAAGGCGATCTTGTCAAACACAAGATCTTCGGCATAGGGCGCGTACAAGCCGCCACCAAATCGGGAAAAGAGTATAAGCTTCTGATCAACTTCGGCGGAGACAAACGAGAGATTTTGAGTTCCTTTGTTCAGTCCATATAGAGGCACAATGAACCGTCTTTTTGTTGCGCACAAACCCCCTTTTGTCGGCTCTAACCGCTATCTTTCGCAACTCAAGCGACGCTACGGCTTTAAGAAAGCAGGTTTTTCGGGCACACTCGACCCCTTTGCTTCGGGTACGCTTATCGTCGCTACGGGTGCTTTTACCAAACTCTTGCCCTATCTTGACAAGACTCCCAAATGCTATCGCGCCACCCTGTGGCTGGGTGCACGCTCAAAAAGCGATGATCTTGAAAACATACTCTCTATCGAAACGGTGCCGGCATTTTCACCCCAAGAGATCGAAGCCGCCGTCAACGCACTTCAATGCACGCAGCGCTATCGCCCAAGTCTCTACAGTGCCAAGCGCATCAACGGTAAGCGCGCCTATGATTTGGCGCGCGAGGGCAAAAGTGCGGAACTCAAAGAGATCGTCTCCGAAATCTACGAGAGCCGTCTGTTGTGCTACAAC
>JALWQQ010000137.1 GCA_027083075.1 Campylobacteraceae bacterium | reverse complement strand
CTCTCAAGACGTGCACCGGCGACCTCATCGGGTACTTGGTCGGGGAATGTTGCCGCTTCGGTATGGGGTCTCGGAGAGTATTTGAAACTAAACATCTGCTCGAAACGTACCGCCTCCAAGACCTCCATCGTCTCTTCGAAGTCAGCATCACTCTCACCCGGAAAACCGACGATCACATCGGTAGAGATCGCTACGCCGGGCACCATACGGCGGATCTTCTCGCAACGATTTAAAAACCACTCTTTGCTATAACCGCGCTTCATCCGTTTGAGTATGCGTGTCGAGCCGCTCTGCAAGGGCACATGGATCTGTTTACATATCTTTGGATTGGAAGCAAACTCTTCCAAAAAGGCATCGTCCATATGCAGCGGGTGGGGCGATTGAAAACGGATGCGCTCCAGACCTTCGATACGCGATACCTTTTGTAGTAGTTGCGTAAAGTCGATCTTCTCCTCCATGGCACTAAAACGTCTCCCGTAGTTGTTGACATTTTGCCCTAGCAGCATCACCTCTTTGGCGCCGCTTTGCACCGCTTTTTCGATCTCGCGACAGATCAGATCGCTCGGGATCGAGATCTCTTCGCCCCGAGTAGCCGGCACGATGCAGAAGGTACACGACTTGTCGCAACCGATAGAGATATTGACCAGCGCCTTATAGGGGTTGCTACGATAGTCGCCGAAAGCATAGGTGCTTTCGTCAAAGTCGGTATCGACGGCAACGCTGTGCTTTTTGTCGAGTACTTCGGTGATCTTAGAGACATTGCGTGCACCGATGACAAAGTCGACAAACGGGGCGCGCTTGACGATCTCTTCGCCCAAGTGGCTGGCGGTACAGCCCGCTACACCGATCTTCGCACCCGCCTTTTTGCGCTGCTTAAACACGCCCAACTCGCTAAAGAGCTTGGCTACGGGCTTTTCACGCACCGAACAGGTATTGATGACGATCAGATCGGCCTCTTCGAGGTGCTCGGTAAGTTCGTAGGACTCTTTGGTAGAGAGCTCGGCGATCATATGTTCGCTGTCGCGCACATTCATCGCGCATCCCAGCGTCTCGATATAGAGTTTTTTAGACAATGAGCGCCCTCTTAGCGAATGATGTGTACTTCGTAGATATATTCGTTATCATCCAAGCCGTAACGCACCTCTCTCATATAGACCGAGTAGCCCTTCTCTTCGAAATACTCTATCATCTCTTTAAGCTCTTTATGAGAATTCTCCTTGTCGAAGTAGAAGATCGACTTTTTCTCCAACTCCTCTTCGATCTTACTAAGCTCTACGCTTTTCGGTTTGGCCTTGAGTGTCGTGCGCGCAAGTTTTAGTTTCATAAAACACTATCCTTCGTCTATTTTCTATCGCATTTGATTCGATTATACTTTATTTTGCGTAAAGCTAGGGTTAGCTATAATCTTTTTCCTTCGAAAAAATCCCCGAACATTGCAGCGATAACGGTATAGGGAGTTTTCGAAAGTTTTAACGGGAGTAGTCTATCGTTATGGAAAAGATACTGGATATTATAGAAGCGATCGCCCACGAGAAGGGCATCTCCAAAGAGAGTGCCATGGAGGCGTTCAAAGAGGCGCTGATCAATACCGCGCGTCGCCTGAGCTCTCCGACTGCCGATTTTGAAGTGGATATAGACGAAGATACCAAAAGTTTCGAGATCACCAAAGTGATCACCGTCGTTCCCGATGACGATGAGCGACTGATGGCGGAGGTGGGCAGAGAGCCCGAGATTCGCAAGGTACCCTCGGACGCCTACATCTCGCTAAGTGAAGCCAAAGCCTTTGACGAGAGCCTGGAAGTGGGCGACAAGCTGACCGAAACCTTCAAGCTTGACGACTATGGGCGCACCGCCTCGGCAAACCTCTTTAAAGAGCTCGAATACCATATCCAGCGCCGTATCGAACAAGATCTCTTTGAAAAATATAAAGAGAAGGTCGGCTCGGTCATGATCGGTACGGTGGCGCGCGTCGACAACGACGAAAATACCCATGTCGAGATCGGCGAACTCAAGGGTATCTTGTCGCGCCGCAACCGCATTAAAGGCGAACGGTTCAAGACGGGCGATACGATCAAGGCGCTCTTACGCTATGTCAATGTCGATCCGAAGTACGGACTCTTTTTGGAACTAAGCCGCACCGCACCGAAATTTCTTGAAGCGTTGATGGAAAAGGAGGTGCCCGAGATTGCAGACGGATCGGTAGAGATCGTCGCCTCTTCGCGCATTCCGGGTGAGCGCGCAAAAGTAGCACTCAAAACCGACTATCCAAACATCGATCCTATCGGTGCTGCCGTCGGCGTCAAGGGGGTACGCATCAATGCCGTCAGTGACGAGCTTTGCGGTGAAAATATCGACTGTATCGAATACTCGCCGATACCCGAGATCTTTATCACACGCGCCCTCTCGCCGGCAATTGTCCAAAATGTCAAGTGCGACGAGGCAAGCAAAAAAGCGACCGTCGATATCACGAGTGATCAAAAAGCCAAGGCGATCGGAAAGCAGGGCATCAATATCCGCTTGGCTTCGATGTTGACGGGCTACGATATCGAACTTAACGAAGTCGAAGGGATCGTCGAAAGACAGCCCGAAGCCGCCGCTCAAGAAGAGAAAACAACAGATACCAGTGCACTCGAAAGTCTCTTTAAAGCATAAGCTTTATGGCTTCGAACAGAGTCTCTCCCACATCGGGTTCTCTTTTGCCGAGAGAGGATAGTCGAAAGCCATCATATAGAGATAGGGGCGCACCTTGGGCGGGATGTGCTCTTTGCGGCACCCCTCTTTAAAGAACTTCGGCATCGTCACGCCATGTAAATAGGGTGCGATGTAAAGTAGATTGTCAACCCGCTCGACTGCCCACTTTCGTCCTACCACACAGCTCTCTTGCGTAGCGATACTCTCCCTCTCCGCAGCGCTTAAAAGATAGCCTTCGCTCTTCAAGATCGCATCGGCGGCACGCGCTGCCAAGCTTACATCATAAAGATCGATCTTATAATATTTGTCAATCTTTTTGTCAACTCTGTAAAGCGACGAGAGCAGCGCCGCCTCCTTCTCAAGATAACGAAACGAATCGGCGATGCCCTTGACATACTCCGCTACCAATGCATCGGAAAAGTCACGGCGGAAGCGGTTGCGCTCAAAGCGCATATCATCATTGCTTTCGTCGATAAAGTAGCGCTCTTTTTTTTCGTCAAGATAACGGCGCAAATCCTCTTTGCTAAAATGTAGCAAGGGGCGTACCAAGCGGTAGTCGTCACGGTAGCTTACCGTCTGCATCCCCGCAAGTTCGGCAACCCCCGCCCCTCTTGTCAGGCGCATCAAGAGCCACTCCATCTTATCATTGAGCTGATGTGCCGTCAGTATCGTATCGTAACCTTCGCTATAAACGATCTCTTCAAAAAAGGCGTATCGAAAGCGTCGCGCTTCGGCTTCAAAGTTTCGCTCGATGCAAGGCGCCTCTTTAACAAAGAGTCGTTTGCCGAAACGCTTCGCCAACGCTTCGGCATACGCCTGCTCTTCGTCACTTTGTCTGCGTGTTTTGTAGTTGACATGCGCGATATCGAAGGTGATGCCATGATCATACAGAAGAAAGAAGAGCGCCGTTGAGTCGATACCTCCCGAAAATGCCAAAAGATTACGTGAGCCCTGAAGCATCTCCACCAGCGTCTCGTCCAATGCAAGCATCCCTACCCCTCTTTGCGCAGCAAAGTAGCGACGAGTCTGTCGCCTGCCAACTCCGTCACCTTGGCAAGGTAGGGTTTACCTACCTCCAAGGATAGATCGTTGACATCGTTGATCAGTAGCACTCCGTCGATCTCGCTTGCCCACGCCAGCGGTCTTGCCTGCAAGAGATAGGCGTGCTCTTCACTCTCACCCTCTAAAGCCACACGCATCTCTTTGCCGACGCACCGCTTCAAAGAGCGCTTCGTCGCCTCGTCGGCGATAGCACCGAGCATTTCGGCGCGCTCGGCGATCGTCGAGGCGGGAAGCTGTGGCATTGTGTAGGCAGCCGTACTCTCTTCGTTAGAGTAAGCAAAGACATTGAAGCGATCGAAACCGAAATCTCTCATGAAGTCGCAAAGGCGCAAAAATGCCGACTCATCCTCTCCGGGGTGCCCCGCAATCACCGAAGTGCGCACAAAAGCGTTAGGCTTGGTGCGCATATGCTCCAAAAGTGCGATTGTGCGCTTCTCGTTAAAGCCGCGTTTCATTAGCTTGAGCATTCCGTTGTCGATATGTTGTATCGGCATATCGTAATAGCTCTGAAACACTTTCGAATCCGCGATCGCATCGATCAGCGCAAACGAGGTGGTCGAAGGGTAGAGATAGAGAATGCGCGCACTACGCACCCCTTCGATCTTTTCGACCGCTTCGATCAGGTCGATCAACCCTTCCTTGTAGCCCAGATCACGCCCGTAACTCGAGCTATCTTGTGAGATAAAGCTAAAGTCCCAAAAGCCTTGTGCGACAAGCTGTCGCACCTCGGCAACGATCGAGTCGATCGTGCGAGACTTGAGCCTGCCTTTAAAACTCGGAATGGCACAAAAGCTACACTGCTGATTGCACCCCTCGGAGATCTTGATAAAAGCGTGATAGTTCGAGCCTGTCACGACACGTGCCGCATCTTCATTTGCCAAGTAAACTTCGGGGCTAAAGGTACTTTGACGCGAGGCAATGAGCGCATCGATACGCTCATAGTCCCCCACGCCGGTGAAAACGTCGATCTCGGGAAGCTCTTTTTGAAGCTCCTCCTTATAGCGCTCCGAAAGACAACCTGCCATCACAAGCACAGAGTCTTTCTTGCGTGCATCATGCAGACGCAATACCGTGTTGATACTCTCCTCTTTTGCCGCATCGATAAAGCCGCAGGTATTGACAATGATCACATCGGAAGCACTCGGATCGTCGCAAATCTCATACTCGCGCAAACGCCCCAGCATCACTTCGCTGTCTACCAGGTTTTTGCTACATCCCAAGCTTACCAAATGCAACTTTTTCGACATAAAAACTCTTTGTTATAGATTTTCGAAAGTATAGCGAAAAATCGAGGAGATTCGAGGTTATGTAGAAATGGTGGCTCGAGGCAGAATCGAACTGCCGACACACGGATTTTCAGTCCGTTGCTCTACCGACTGAGCTACCTGCCCGGTTGGTCTCATTTCAAACAAACCTAAATATAAAAATCATAAAGTGAAATGCAAGTATTTTCTAAAGCGATTTTTTCTGTTGACTCAAAATTTATATAAACCAAATTTTGACAGGAATTTATTTTTGAGGCAACGGGCTTAT
>JALWQQ010000136.1 GCA_027083075.1 Campylobacteraceae bacterium | reverse complement strand
ACGGCAATGAGCTCTTCGTTTTTGAGCGCCTCCGGTCCTTTGTGACGTAACTTTTCTCGCGGTTTATCCATCGGGTGTAGTTGCTCTATCGTTTTCATACCGCTATCGTAACGTAAGCTGACAAGGATAAGTCAAAATATGTCAAAATGAAAGATTCTATTTCAAAAAACGCAATCTTTTACCGACGCAGTGTTGCGATTAGGCGTTTTGGATACAAGAGAAGCTCCAACGCCTCCTTGGCGCTCTTGCAGACCAGATCGGAAGCAAGCAGGGTTTGGGTACTGCACCCCTCCTCTCCCAAGATCGCCACACCAAGCGCTGCGGCTTTTAACATTAATGCGTCGTTATTGCCATTGCCCAAAGCGACGCAGTGTTCGGCGCCCAGCGTGCGGATAAATGCAGCTTTCTCTTCGCTATGATCATCGGAACTTAAAACCTTCACCTCACAACCAAAGCGCGACACTTCGGCTTGAACGGTACCGAAGGTATCTGCGGTGATGACATAGAGCCGATAATGCGCTTGTAGAGCACGAAAGAGCTCCGGAAGCGCTTGTAGAACCTTGCCGTCTTTGGCGATCGTACCGTTGTAGTCGCAGACGATATGGTGTATGTCAAGATCTTTGTAAGCGGGTATCGTGATCATCTTAACCCTCAGTGCTATATAATGACGCCATTATATCAAAATGACAAAAGGAAAGCGATGGACGAGATCAAACTAACCGAATATAGTCACGGGGCGGGATGCGGTTGCAAGATATCACCGATGCTTTTAGAGGAGATCTTAAGCACGGCGCGCGAGACGATTGTCTATCCGGAGCTACTGGTCGGCAATGATAGCAAAGATGATGCGGCGGCATTTGATCTGGGTGACGGCACTTCGGTGCTTAGCACGACCGACTTCTTTATGCCGATCGTTGACGATCCGTTCACATTCGGCAAGATCGCCGCGACTAACGCACTGAGTGACATCTACGCGATGGGCGGAAAGCCCCTGATGGCGATCTCGATCTTCGGTTGGCCCATCGACAAACTCTCCGCCGATGTGGCGCGCAAGGTCATCGACGGTGGACGTGCTGTCTGCGAGGCGGCACAGATTCCGCTGGCAGGCGGCCACTCCATCGATTCACCCGAGCCGATCTTCGGCTTGGCAGCTACCGGACGGGTAGAAAACCGCTATCTAATGCGAAACAATACCGCCTTGCCGGAGTGCGAAATATTTCTCACCAAACCCTTGGGTATCGGTATCTTGACAACGGCACAAAAACGTAAAAAGATTGCAGCGGGTGACATCGTTCCTGCGATCGAAGCGATGACGACGCTCAACAAAGTCGGTCATCGTTTCGCGCAACTTGACGGGGTGGTGGCGATGACCGATGTAACCGGCTTCGGACTCTTGGGGCACCTCGCCGAGATCTGCGAAGGTAGCGGCATCCATGCCGAGGTCTATTTCGATAAAGTACCGCTACTGCCAAAAACGGAACACTATCGAGAGATGGGTTGCATCCCCGGTGGTTCACGCAAAAACTTCAAAAGCTATGGTGAAAAAATCTCTTCGATGACGCAACAGCAGCAAGAGATCTTGTGCGATCCGCAAACCTCAGGCGGACTTTTGGTTATCGTCCAAAAGAGCGCCGTACCAAACTTCCTTGCCCTTGCGCAAGAGGAAGGCTTAGCGTTACAAGCTATCGGAAAAACCTGCGCCGAAGGCAAACATCTCATCGAGGTACTGTAGTGTCGTTACCACTCTATGACAATTTTGAACGCATTGTCCTCGAGGGCACACCGCTCATCGATGTGCGTGCACCGGTCGAATTTGCCCGCGGTGCGTTCGAAGGCGCGGTCAATCTACCGCTGATGAATGACAAAGAGCGTGAGCTTGTCGGCATTCGCTACAAGCAAAACGGCAATGCGTCGGCAGTAGCGTTGGGGCATCAACTGGTTTCGGGCAAGATAAAAGAATCGCGCATTCGGGCATGGTGCGACTTTATCGACGCACATCCCGATGCGATGCTCTACTGCTTTCGCGGCGGGCAACGCTCCGAGATAGCCCAGCAGTGGCTTTATGAACATGGCTATACCATCACGCGTCTCAAGGGTGGCTACAAGGCGTTTCGCGCCTTTTTGATCGCACAACTTGAGACGATGCAAGGGCGACTTCGTCCGATACGCTTGGGAGGCTACACCGGATCGGGAAAAACACTACTTCTAAATGAGCTTGAAGCAAGCATCGATCTGGAAGCTTTGGCTAAGCATCGTGGTTCAACCTTTGGTGCGATGCTCACGCCTCAGCCGACACAGATCAACTTTGAAAACGCCCTTGCCTTTGCACTCATCCGCACCTTGCATCAAGGCTACACGACACTGCTCTTTGAAGACGAAGGGCGCCATATCGGCAAGTGTTATCTGCCGCCGAAGTTTTATCAACTACTTAGCAACGCGCCCTTGGTAATACTCGAAACGGCACTTGAAGAACGCATTGATATCACTCTCGAAGCCTATGTCATCGAAGCACAGCAAGACTACGCGGCACACTATGAGGGCAGCGGTCTTGGAAAGTGGAAAGCCTCTATCCTCTCCGCGCTACAAAGGATACGCAAACGCCTTGGGATCCAACGCTTCGAGCAGATCGTGCAACGCTTTGAAGATGCGTGTGCACACCAGATTAATACGGGTGATTTTTCGCTACATCGAATCTGGATAGAGCAACTACTTGTAGAGTATTATGATCCGATGTACGACTACCAACTCAAACAGTACAAAGAGAAGATCCTCTTCCGCGGTGAAAAAGAGGCACTTAAGGAATATCTAATGCAGCTTACTGTGACAAGATGACAATCAGAGATAATCCCGCAGTACCATCGCATAGTGTAAGATCACCAGATTGATAAGAAAGATACCCATCGAAGAGAGTTTCGAGAAAAAGCGTTGTTTCGGGGTTTTTTCTTTGTGTAGTGTCTTGAGGCTAATGACAGTATGGATAACGGTAAGAAGCGCAATCACGGCGACCAGCACCAGCTTGATGCGTAGCGCGTGTAGTACGGTATTGTCGGTGTCGCTAAAGAGCTGCGCCACCAGTCCGTTGTTTACTATCATGATCGTACCGCTGATCACCAGCACGATCAACGAGATGGTTTCATAAAAGCCGTAGATCGGTCCGATACGCGGATAGACCGCCTTTTGATCGGCTCTGTTGCGCAAACTTACGCCCAAGACAAACATAAAGATCGCGCCCCCTATCCACGCGATCGCAGCGATGAGATGCAGGTGTATCGCCCAGCCCATCACTCATCCAGTTTGAGTACTGCCATAAACGCCTCTTGAGGTACATTGACCTTACCGATCGCCTTCATACGCTTCTTGCCCTCTTTTTGCTTCTCTAGCAGCTTGCGTTTACGGGTGATGTCGCCGCCGTAGCACTTGGCGGTGACGTTTTTGCGCATCGCGCGTACATTGCTACGGGCGATGATGGTGTTGCCGATACTAGCTTGGATCGCCACCTCGAAGAGTTGCCTGGGGATCAACTCTTTGAGCTTCTCGACGAAGGCAAGTCCACGGGTGCGCGCCTTTTCTCTCGGTACGATGATCGAGAGCGAGTCAACCACTTCGCCCGCCACACGAATGTCAAGCTTGACCAGATCGCCGGGGCGAAACTCGATCGGTTCGTAGTCGAAGCTGGCGTAGCCTTTGGTGACGGTCTTGAGTCTGTCGTAAAAATCCATCACGATTTCGTTCATCGGGATGTCATACTCCATCAAGACGCGCGACTCGCTGAGATAGTCCATCTTGACCTGTACACCGCGGCGGTCATTGAGCAGCTTGATGAGGTTGCCGACGAACTCTTGAGGCGTAAGGATCGTCGCTTTAACGTAGGGTTCGTAGATCGTCTCTATCTTACTGGCATCGGGCATCTCGGAAGGGTTTTGGATGGTGATCTCTTCTCCGTTGGTGAGTTTCACCTTGTAAACAACACTCGGGGCAGTAGCGATGAGATCGAGGTCAAACTCTCGCTCCAAGCGCTCTTTGACCACCTCCATATGCAGCATCCCCAAAAAGCCGACGCGAAAGCCCGATCCAAGCGCCGAGGAGGATTCGGGCTCAAAGCTGAGCGCCGCATCGTTGAGCTTGAGCTTGTTAAGCGCGTCGCGTAGATCTTCGAACTTATCGGTCTCGATCGGGTAGATACCCGCAAAGACAAAGGGTTTGGCGCTCTCAAAACCGCCGATCGGCTCTGCAGTGGGGTTTTTGGCATCGGTGATCGTGTCACCCACCTGCAGCGCTTCGACGGTTTTAAGTCCCGTGACGACGATGCCTACTTCGCCGGTGGCGATACGCTCCGTCTTTTGCGGCTTGATCGGGTGTGGATACATCAAGTCAAGTACCTGATGCTCCTCGCCTGTACCCATGATGCGGATCTTTTGCCCCTTCTCTACGCTGCCGTCAAAGACACGCACCAATGCCAAGGCGCCGAGATAGTTGTCAAACCAACTGTCGTAGATCAACGCTTTGGTGGGTGCACTCTCATCGCCGCGTGGCGCGGGGATGCGATCGACAATCATATCGATAAGCTCTCTGACCCCCTGCCCCGTCTTTGCCGAAACTAATGCATGCTCGGTTGCATCGATGCCGATCGCATCTTCAAGCTCTTCAAGCACTCTGTCGGGATCGGCAGCGGGTAGATCGATCTTGTTGACGACTGGGATGAGTTCCAGATCGTTTTCGATGGCGATATAGACATTGGCGATGGTTTGCGCCTCAACCCCTTGTGCCGCATCGACAACCAAAAGCGCACCTTCGCACGAAGCCAGCGATCGACTCACCTCGTAGCTAAAGTCGACATGTCCCGGCGTATCGATGAGATTGAGGACGTAGTGTTCGCCCTCTTTGACATAATCAAGCCGTACCGACTGCGCTTTGATGGTGATGCCACGCTCCTTTTCGATATCCATCGTATCCATCAGCTGCGCACTCATCTCACGCTCACTCACCGCCCCGCACTCTTGGATGATGCGATCGGCAAGAGTCGATTTGCCGTGATCGATATGGGCGATGATAGAGAAGTTGCGGATATGGCTCTGATCAACCTTTTTGCTCACGCCGTTTTGCCTTTATGCCGTCTCAAAGAGCGAATTGACACTCTCATTGTTGTGTACACGGCGGATTACCTCGCCCAGCATGGTGGCGGTAGAGAGCATCTTAATCTTGGGTGACTGTTGTTTAAGGGGGATCGTGTTAGAGACGACCAGTTCGTCAAGTTCACCCTTTTCGATGCGCTCCGAGGCAGGACCCGAGAGG
>JALWQQ010000135.1 GCA_027083075.1 Campylobacteraceae bacterium | reverse complement strand
GGTTGCAACCATCTCGGCGAACTCCGACGAAAATATCGGCAACCTCATCGCCGAAGCGATGGAAAAAGTGGGCAAAGACGGTGTCATTACCGTAGAAGAAGCAAAAGGAATTAACGACGATCTCGAAGTAGTCGAAGGTATGCAGTTCGATAGAGGTTACCTCTCGCCCTACTTCATCAATAACGCCGACAAGATGACGGTAGAGATGGAGAGTCCGCTCTTGCTCATCACCGATAGCAAGATCAGCTCGCTTAAAGATCTGATCCCGGTACTCGAGCAAGTACAGCAAACCGGCAAGCCTTTGGTGATCATTGCCGACGATGTCGAAGGCGAAGCATTGGCGACCTTGGTACTCAACCGCCTCAAGGGTATCTTAAATATCGCGGCAGTCAAAGCACCGGGCTTCGGCGACCGCAAAAAAGAGATGCTCAAAGATATCGCGATCTTGACGGGCGGTACGGTGATCACCGAAGAGCTGGGTCTTAGCCTCGATAAGGTAACGCTCCAAGAGCTCGGTCAAGCGGGTCGCGTCGTGATCGACAAAGACAACACGACGATCGTCGATGGCAAAGGCGACAAAGAATCGGTCGAAGCGCGCATCAAAGAGATCCGCACACAGATCGAAAAGACCAGCAGCGAGTATGATAAAGAGAAGCTTCAAGAGCGCCTCGCCAAACTTGCGGGCGGCGTAGCGGTCATCAAAGTCGGTGCCGCCACCGAAACCGAGATGAAAGAGAAAAAGGACCGTGTCGACGATGCACTCTCTGCAACCAAAGCGGCCGTCGAAGAGGGTATCGTTATCGGTGGCGGTGCAGCACTCATCAAGGCCGCCAAGGCGGTATCGCTTGATCTTGAAGGCGACGAAGCGGTCGGTGCGGATATCATCTTGCGTGCCGTCTATGCACCAATCAAGCAGATTGCTGCAAATGCAGGATTTGACGAAGGTGTCGTAGCGCACAATGTCGCTTCAAATGATGATGCTAACTACGGCTTTAACGCCGCAACGGGCGAATATGTCGATATGTTCGAAGCGGGTATCATCGATCCGCTCAAAGTAGAAAGGGTAGCCTTGCAAAACGCCACTTCCGTTGCCAGCCTCCTGCTTACGACAGAGGCTACGGTAGCGGAGATCAAAGAGGATAAACCCGCCGCACCGGCAGCACCCGACATGGGCGGCATGGGGATGATGTAATCCCGCCTTAGTTTATGTGCAACGAGGCATTGCCTCGTATTCTCTCTTCTCGCAATAACTGCTGAAACTCAAACCCTTGCATCGGTTTTCCAAAATAATACCCTTGCATATAATCGCACTGCAACTCTTTGAGTAGTGAAAATTCGGACTCTTTCTCAACGCCTTCAACGATAGATTTCATTCCCAAATTGTGTGACATATCGATCATCGACTTGACAATCTGCTGCTGCTCCTTGTCATGCAAAACGTTTTCGATAAAGACTTTATCTATCTTAAGTACATCGGCAGGAAACTGCTTGAGGTAGGAGAACGATGTATATCCCGTACCGAAATCGTCAAGTGCGATCGATGCACCCATCTTCTTGAGCTCCTGCACCTTTTCAAGGATGATACCGTCTGCCTGCATCGCCTCGCTTTCGGTGATCTCGAACTTGAGATAATCGGCGGAAACATCATATTTGTGCAACAGACGGTTTACATTTGCGATAAAGGTGTCCCCCTCCAATTCGATCAAAGTGACATTAACCGACACCTGCACGGGATGAAACCGATACATCTGCCATCTTCGTATCTGTTTCAATACCTCCTCCAAGACAAACTTACCCGCCTCGACAATCAGCCCGGTCTTTTCCATGATCGGTATAAACAACGACGGGGGCAACACTCCATGTTCAGGATGCAGCCAGCGCAGTAGCGCCTCCGCTGCAAAGACATCACCGTATTTGGCATCAATGATCGGTTGGAAATAGATCTGAAATTGCTTCTCCTCCAAACCCCTTTCGATATCCGTAAGCAATTTGTATTGATCAAGCATTTGAAGATGCTGATCTTTTTTGAAGATCGATATCCGACCGTACCCCTTCGACTCTGCAGCAGCCAAAGCTTTTATGGCATTGTCCACCAGCTGCTCGGCACTACTGGTGGTAGGATAGATAGCGACTCCTATCGAAGCGCTTAGAAACATATCCATCTTTTTTAGCGCAGCAAATCCGTACAAAACACGCTGAATCTGTTTTGCAATACGATAGGTTTCATCTCTGCCACCGCCCAACTCCATCAAAAAGAGAAAATAATCACCGCTAAGATGATAAAGTTTCGCATCGTCCATCTTTTCGATGATCCCGCTTAGGCGCGAAGCAATCTCTATGATAAGCTTTTTGGCATTTTGCATACCCAAAATCGAACGTATATGGATAAAGTTATCAAGATCCATAAGAATCGCCGCTACTTTTTTGTTGCGACGTGTCGCCACTGCAGTACGACTTGTCACTTCACTCTCAAGCATAAGCTCATTGGGCAGACGCGTCAAAGGATTATATAGCCTCTTATTGTCGCTCTCGGCACTTTTTTCTTGTTGTAGTTTTTTAAAGGTGATGGCAAAAAGTGCTTTCTTGTCGATGTTTAATGGGGTGACCATCATGTAAAAAGGTATATGCTTTCCATTTTCGAAGTCGTGCAAAAAAAGCTTTTCCGCATAGTGTCGCTTTCGTGCTATCTCGTCCTTGTAAAACAAAAGCCTCTCAACTAAACTTTCGACTTTTCCCTCTTTCAAGATAAGCAAGGGGAACTTCTCTTTATCGCTCCTCTCCTCAAAACGATACCGCTCAAAAAGCGTGCGATATGCTTTGTTGGCATAAAGCAACTTTTTCTCTTCACGCGCTATGACGGCAACAGGGTTTTCACAATAATCACTACCCGACCCCAACACGGCACGTAAAGTTTTATCGTCAATCGTGCTTACCTCGTCATCACAAGAGCGAAAAGCAAAATACAATGCGACGGTCGCGGCTAAGACGAATGCTACAAAAAAGACCCATTCCACGTGAACCCCTTTGCACCTATTATAATTTATTTTGCTTATGTTTATCTAAACAGTTGAAGTTCCTTGATCCCTACAATCGCCTTGCAATCGACATCCGTAAGTACTGCCTCGTCCCCCTCTTTCAGATCGCAAAGCGCTATCTTTTTGCCCGCTTTAGTTAGCTGCACCCACCCTCTTTTAACGCCTTTTCGGGGGTCGAAACTCTCAAGACGTTGCAAAAGAGTTTTAACCTTCGCCTCTTTTTGCATAAGTGTAAAGCGCAGGCGTTCACCGAGCATCTCTTGTCGTTGAGCCAATATCTGCGACTCAAGACGCAAGCGCTCCTCTATGCGGCGTCGAAACTGTACGACGATCGCCTCGAAGTGCTCTTGTAGCAGCGTAAGGCGTCGATAGGGCGAGAGATACGAGAGGCGTTGCATCAGATGCTGCACGCCCTCGGCGGCGCGCCCAAGCTTTCTTACCATCGCAGCACGAAACCCCTCGCCCATCTCGTCGATCGTATAGAGCCATTCGTTTTGATCGGGCAAGATCATCTCCATCGCCGCCGAAGGGGTAGGTGCGCGCAAGTCGGCGACAAAGTCGCTAATGAGCGTATCGACCTCATGCCCCACTGCACTCACGACCGGCGTCTGCATCGCAAAGATCGCATCGGCGACGATCTCTTCGTTAAAGGCCCACAAATCCTCTTTGCTGCCTCCACCGCGCCCCGTAACGACAACATCGACCCCCAACGTATCGGCATAACGCAACCCTCGTGCGATCATCGCCGCTGCTTGTTCGCCCTGCACGAGCGTATCGATGACGACGATCTCGATCAAAGGCCAGCGTTTTTGCGCCACCTTGAGCATATCTTGCAGCGCCGCCGACTCTTTGGCTGTCACGATCGCGATACGCTTGGGAAATCTCGGCATCGCCTTTTTGCGATGCGCATCAAAGTAACCTTTGGCACGCAACCTCTCTTTAAGCTGTTCAAAAGCGATCGCCAATGCACCCTGTCCATAAGGCTCTATCTTGACTGCATAAAACTGATACTCGCCACGCGGCACATAAACACCTACGGAACCTTCGATGACGATGTGCATCCCCTGCTCAAGACGAAACTTCATCTTAGCAACACCGCTGCGCCACATCACACACCGCAATGTACTCTCTTTATCTTTGATGCTAAAGTAGAGGTGTCCCGAACTATGATACGTTACCGACCCCACCTCTCCTTCGACCAAGACATGCATAAAGGTTGCTTCAAGCAGCGACTTGATCTTGGTATTGAGAGAAGAGACGGTCATCATCTGCAAGGAAAACTCCTTGCAGATGCAGTGAATAACGAATAGTGTATAGTGAATAGTTTCGGTTTGCTATTTTTTTGAAAAGTCTTTATGCAATCCTCAAAACCCATCCGCAATTCCCCATTACTCATTCCTCATTTTTTTGCGCAACCAAAAGCGTGCTGATCCCCATCGAAAAAGAGGTGACATAACGCATCGTAAAGCCTGCCGCTTCAAGCTCCTTGCTCAACGTCTCGGCGGTCAAAAAGGCTTCGATAGAATCGGGTAGATACTTGTAGGCTTCATAGTTTTTCGAGATGAGTCCGCCGATGCGCGGCAAGATCTTCTTCATGCCGAAGTCCACTGCCTTATCGACTATACCACTGCGATCTTGCTTGGTAAACTCCAAGATCACCGCCAAACCGCCGGGACGCAAGATACGATAAAACTCTCGCAACGCCTCTTCGCGATCGACCACATTGCGGATACCGAAAGCGATGGAGACGATATCGCTACTCTCGTCCGCTATCGGCATCGCCTGCGCCTTGGCTTCGACAAAATCGGCAAAGTCGACCTTTTTGCGCGCCACTTCAAGCATCCCCTTAGAGGGATCGACACCGACATATCGGTCGATCTTCACACCGGCGCACTTGGCACGCTCACGCCACATCAAGAGCAGATCGCCCGTACCCGTTGCCACATCCGTGATCTGCATAACACTGCGTTTGTTGAGTATCTCAAGGCTCTTATCACACGCCTTCTTACGCCACGAGATGTCAATGCCCATCGAGAGTACTCTGTTTGCCAGATCGTATGTATCTGCGATATCGTCAAACATCTCGACGATCTTTTGTTGTTTGAGCCCTTTGTCTTCCAATGTTTCAATTCCCACGCCATCTGCTCCAAAGCATCAGATCCTCCCCGACGGGCGCTTGATGCAAAAAGGTAATTTTTCGATCGATATTATAGGATAACGGGTGAGAACTTAGCTTAGGTGTCTGGTAGAAAAGTAGCCAATCGATCTGTTCCTGCAAGG
>JALWQQ010000134.1 GCA_027083075.1 Campylobacteraceae bacterium | reverse complement strand
CTGCGCACATGCTGATCAGCTAGTCGTATGTCATCGTTCTTTGCTATACCAAAAGCGCATCGCTCATGATTTCGATAAGCGTCGGTTCGCTGCTTGCAAACGCCTCTTGCATCGCGGGTAGCAGTTGCGAAGCTTCGGTGACGCGGATGCCTTTGCCGCCGCACAGTTTGGCAAATTCGGCAAAAGAGGGGTTATGCAGATCGGTTGCCCACACCTCCCATTCGCCGCTGCGCTGCTCTTTGGAGATCTTACCCAGTTCGCTGTTGTTAAGCAGGATATGGGTGATGTTCATCTTGTACTTTACTGCGGTGGTAAAGTCCATCGGATACTGCCCGAAACCGCCGTCGCCCGAGATCGAGATGACCTTCCTTCCCCGTAGGTTTTCAAAATCCTGCGTCGCCGACCATGCGCCCAGTGCCGCGGGAAAGGCAAAGCCGATGGAGCCGAGATACCCCGACATTAGCACCCGCTGCCGCCCTTTGGTTTCGAAGTAGCGTCCGAAAGAGTAGGTGTTGTTGCCCACATCGACACAGAGGATCGCATCCTCGGGCGCACTTTCGCTTAGTGCTTTGAAGATCGCGGCGGAGTGTACGCCCTCACCCTTTTCACTAAGGCGCGTTGCCTTCTCTTGGCGCCAGATTTTCCACCGCTCTTGGAG
Source organism: Campylobacteraceae bacterium (assembly GCA_027083075.1). Classification (GTDB taxonomy): domain Bacteria; phylum Campylobacterota; class Campylobacteria; order Campylobacterales; family Sulfurovaceae; genus JALVPA01. The sequence goes on along the minus strand of JALWQQ010000134.1, from coordinate 4,660 downwards.
CTGTCTCAGTTGGATATCGTCCGCTTGGTAGGCTTCGAGTCGAGGCATAAGCGCATCGCAGAAGCTGCCGATCTCTGCATAGATAGGAAGAGCGACAGGGTGAAACTTGCCCAGCTGCATCGGCTCGAAATCGACTTGGATGATCTTGCGCTTGGGGGTGATGCCCGTATGGTTGGCAAAGGAGGAGCCTAGGGCGATGATGAGGTCGCACTCGTTCATAAACCAGCTGGCAATCGGCGTGCCCGATCTGCCGAGCACTCCCGCGGCGTTGGGGTGGGTGTCGGGGATGAGTCCTTTACCTCTGAAGGTGGTCATGACGGGTGCGCCGAGCTTTTCGGCAAGAGCGATGACTCTCTCTTTGGCAGATGCGGCGCCGTTACCCATGACGATAATGGGACGCTTCGCCGCTTTGATCAAGGCAAGTGCCGCCTCAAGATCGTCCAATGAGGGACGGATATGCATATCCGAGACCCTGCCCTCGGGCGTAAGTGCCGCTTCGTCGCTTGCCTGTGTCTGGATATCGTCGGGAAAGACGAGGTGCGAGACATTGCGTTGTACGATCGCATGTTTGCATGCCAGCGACATCAGTTCGGCGTGCTTGGAGTTGACCAGCACGGGTTGCGAAAAGCTTGCGACCGATTCGAAGGCGGCAAGCAGATCGATATCTTGAAACGCCCCCGGTCCGAAGACTTGGGTCTGTACCTGTCCCGTGAGTGCCAGTACGGGCGCGCGGTCAACCTTGGCGTCCCAAAGCCCTGTGAGCAGATTGGTTGCGCCCGGTCCTGCGATCGTCAGGCATGCGGCAGGTGTGCCCGTAAGTTTGCCGTACGCCGATGCGGCAAAGGCGGCAGCGCCTTCGTGCCGCACACCGATGTAACTGAGTCTGCCCGCTTGCTCTTGGCGCCTGAGTGCATCGGCGAGTCCGAGGTTGGAGTGTCCGACGATGCCGAAGACCCGCTTGACGCCCCAGTTGGTCATCGTTTCGCTCATCACATCGGTCACGGTGCGCCGGTGGGGCTTTTCGCGCTCTATTTGCATATAGATGCCGTCCTCTCTTACCTCGACGGGATAGGTCTGTTGCCCGCTATCCTCATGCCCTCCCGGAGGCACACCTGTGATCGGGTCGAAATCCCAGCCGTGCCACGGACATCTGAGATAGCAGCCGCCCTCTTCGTTGCACTCGATGCTTCCTTCGCCTAAGGGGCCTCCTTGGTGCGGGCAGTGGTTGTCCATCGCCGCCCACTCTCCCTTGTAGTGCACCAAGCAGAGAAACTTGTTGTTTGCCGTTACCGACATCACCCTACCCTCGGGCAGACTCTGTAGATCCGCCACTTTGATCCATACCTTTTCCATGACTATTCCCCTTTAATGCTCTGTTTTTGCCATCTATGCCCGACAAAACACTCTTGCGTCGATTATAAAAAGAGCTTTTGCCTATGGCTGCATGACGCCTGCAAAGGCGATACCCGTGAGTTTTGCCATCTGCTCATCCCAAGTGCTCAGATCATCGATATTGAATTTCGAAAGCGCATCATAGCCGCAGCCGCGCGCCATCACCTTCATCAGCCCTACCGATGCCTCGAAGAAGTTGGCAAGGCGTTGCGCCGAGTGTTCGACCACCAATCGATCGACCAGATGCGGCTTTTGTGTGGCGATGCCTACCGGGCAGTTGTTGGTATGACACGCCCGCATCGCGATACAGCCGATCGCTTGAATGGCGGCATTCGAGAGGGCGATCGCATCTGCTCCGAGCGCTAAGGCTTTGACAAAATCGCCCGGCGTCCTTAGTCCCCCTGTGATAATGAGCGTGATATCTTTGCGCCCTATTCTGTCCAAGTGTCGTCTGGCTCTTGCCAATGCGGGGATGGTAGGCACGGAGATGTTGTCTCTAAAGATAAGCGGTGCCGCCCCCGTGCCGCCGCCGCGCCCGTCGAGTATGATGTAGTCCACACCTACTTCGAGTGCGGCGTCGATATCTTTTTCGATGTGTTGTGCCGAGAGCTTGTAGCCGATGGGGATACCGCCGGTATAGTCGCGTACCTGCTTCGCAAAGTCGCGTATCTGCGAAAGCTCCGTCCAGTCGGGGAAGCGGGCGGGCGAGATGGCGGGTTCGCCCTCTTTGAGTCCGCGCACTTCGGCGATCTTGCCTTTGACCTTTTCACCCGGAAGGTGACCGCCCGTACCGGTCTTGGCACCCTGCCCGCCTTTGAAATGAAACGCCTGTACATGATCGAGTTTATCCCACGAAAAGCCGAACCTTGCAGAAGCCAGCTCATAGAAGTAGCGCGAGTTTGCCGCCTGCTCTTCGGGCAGCATCCCGCCTTCACCCGAGCAGATTCCCGTACCTGCCATCTCGGCACCCTTGGCAAGCGCTACCTTTGCCGATGCGGAGAGTGCGCCGAAGCTCATATCGGAGACAAAAAGAGGGATCTTGAGCTTGAGCGGTTTTTTGGCATTGGGACCGATGATCACTTCGGTCGAGACCTCTTCGTCGTCAAGCAGCGGCATACGGTGTAGCTGTGCGGTAAGGATCTGGATATCTTCCCACTTGGGCAGCTCATAGCGCGGCACGCCCATCGCTTCGGCTACACCGTGCATACCCGTTTTGCTTAGCCCCTCTTTGGCATACTTTTGTATCAGTTTATTATAGGGCTCTTCGGCGGTGCCGTGGCTTGTGTTGGCATAGAGCCCGAGATAGGCATCTCTGTTGAAGGGTTGCGGATGCGCTTTTGCCCATGCGGCGATTTCGTCCTCATCGACCCACACCTTACCATCTTCAATCCAGGCGTCAAATTTGTGCAGAGCTTCATTGTTGTTGTACTCCGAGACGCCCGACTCGAAGTTAAAGTCCCAACCGTGCACGCCGCAGATGATATTGCTGCCGCTGATGTGTCCGTCCGCCATCAGTGCACCGCGGTGTTGACAGCGTCCATAAAGCACCGAGACCTTGTCGTCGTAACGAATGACAACCAGATCGACATTGGCAACCAGTGCGTAAGTCGGCTTTCTCTCTTCAAGCGTCTCCCAATCGGCGATAGCTACTCTCTTCAAAACTTCTCCTTGTTGCGTAGGGTGAGATAGATAAAATGCTAACAAAAAAGAGAGATTTTGTCGGAACAAATGTTCCAAAGAAAAGAGGTTTACTCGCGTATGCCGAGTTCGCGCTTGATGCGGTTGAATGACTGGCGTGTCATACCGAGATAAGAGGCGAGGTGTTCGGTAGGGATGCCGAATTTAAAGACAAGCGGGAAGTATTTGATCAGTAGCTCTACGCGCTCTTTGGCGCTCTTGGTAAGTAGCTGGAAGGTGCGCTCACGTAAGATCGCATAAGCATCTTCGGCGATCTTGGCGCCAAAACGCTGCCAATAGACACTTTGCGCATAGAGCGCTTCAAGATCTTTTTTCTCGATGCGTACCAAGGAGGCGTCGGTCATGGCTTCAAAGCTTAGCTCTTCGGGCACATTTTGGGTGAAACTGACATAATCGACCACCATGATATCGATAAGCATACGGTGGTGTACCGCTCTGGGGTCAAGACAGTGAAAACGCCACGTGTACTCTTTGCCATTCTCTTCGAGTTTGTAGGAGCGGATGAGCCCCTTGGTAATGAAGCAGAGCGCATTGGCAGTCTCACCCTTGCTGTAGATGTGTTCCCCTTTTTTGTAGTGCACTTCGCTAAAGTGCGAAGAGAGCGTGCGCCACGCTGCATCATCCATCGGAAAGAAGCGGTTGATGTACGTGTGGAGTTTGTCAAGTTGCATGCTAACTCTTTTTGTCGGTATTATAAACCATCTTGCTTCAAAACAACGGCAGTCGCTTTTGGCTATAATGGCACTACGATTTTATCATAACAGGAGTGGTGATGTTTTGTGCCCAACGGCTTCAGCGTCTGATACAGGCGTTTATCCTCGGCTTTGTGATGGGGCTTGCCGCGATCGGCATGGCGGGAGATCAGACAAGCTTACAGATCGCCTTTTTGGTGCAGTTTGCGATGATGGTGATGCTCTTTATCGCCGGGGTGACGGGATGGTGTCCGGGGCTAATCTTTTTGCGTCGCTTCTTCCCCGACTGTGAAGAGAGGAAGGCATAATGGCACAGATTAGCTACAAAGAGGCGGGTGTCGATATCGATGCGGGCAATGCCTTTGTCGAGGCGATCAAAGCCGATGTGAAGTCCACCTTTGATGCCAATGTCATCGGCGGTATCGGCTCTTTTGCAGGCGCGTACGCGCTACCTTCCGGTTACAAAGAGCCCGTATTGCTCAGTGCCACCGACGGGGTGGGTACGAAGCTCAAGATCGCGATCGAAGCACACAAACTCGATACGGTCGGCATCGACTTGGTGGCGATGTGTGTGAACGATCTCATCTGCAACCACGGCGTGCCGATGTTTTTTCTCGACTACTACGCAACGGGCAAGTTGATACCTGCTGATGCGCAGCAGGTGGTGGCCGGCATCGCCGAGGGGTGTCGGCAAGCCGAATGTGCGCTCATCGGCGGCGAGACGGCGGAGATGCCCGGCATGTATAGCGAAGCCGATTTCGACTTGGCGGGCTTTGCGGTTGGCATCGCCGAGCGTAGCGAGATGGATACGTTGTCGCGTGTCAAGCCGGGGCAAGTACTCTTGGCGATCCCAAGTAGCGGCATCCACTCCAACGGCT
>JALWQQ010000133.1 GCA_027083075.1 Campylobacteraceae bacterium | reverse complement strand
AAGCAAATCGTACTGATCTATCGTGCCGGAACAGTCAAAATAGGCAAAACGCATCGTCTCCATCTCATCGCCACACTCGAAGGAGAATGTCCAATTGCCTCGCCCTTGCTCTCTGCGCAGATAGATAAGATCGCCCGCTTCGGCATGTGATAGCAGCGACTTAAGGGCATCGAAGCTTTCATTTTTAAGCTCAAATGCATCTAAGCTCTTTTCTTTCTCCTCTTTTTCCTCAACTTTAAGCCCAAGATAGACGATGCCCTCAGGCGGCATCACTTTGAAACGGCGCACATCGGTAGCAAGGTTGAGCTCTCCACTTTCGGCAAAGGCATCGATACGTTCGAAGAGTGTTTTGATATCCTCTTCATCCTTGATATCTTCACCCTCGAAATCCAGTCCCTCGATTCCGTGTAGATTGCTTAGTGTGATAAGCGAAACTTCACCTTCGAGATAGAGCCGAGCATCCATGATCCTGCCTCCTTTTCTCTTTTTCTTAGTGTAACATGTTTCAGATCGATCAAGTGGTACTTGGGTTGCACTTCTTGTTTACCATACTAATGTAGACTTCCGCAAAAAACAAAGGATCATCAATGAAAAGGATCTTACTGTCAGTGATAGCGGCAAGCTTGTCGCTCTTTGCGGAGTTTAGAGCGATCGATGCCGATACCCTTGTCAAGATGCGTGATGCAGGTGTGCCGGTCATCGACATACGTACACCGGCAGAGTGGCAACAAACCGGTATCATCAAAGGGGCGCATAAGATGATGTTTTTTGATGAAAGAGGGCAGGTTAATGCACCGGAGTGGATGTATAGACTCGGCACGATCGTCAATGATAAAAGCAAACCCTTTATTATCTATTGTGCGCATGCCAATCGTACCAAACTTGTAGGTGAGTGGTTAAGTAATCAAATGGGCTTTCAAAAGGTCTATGAGCTTAGAGGAGGGATAGAGAACGGATGGCTAAAGTATAAAAAGCCGACAGTAAGACCTTAGCTTAACGCAAACGTTTTCGTCTCTTTTTGCCGAGTCGATAGAGAGCAGAGGGGTTGCGCCCTTCACAGCGTGATAACGGATAGAGTATAACGTCGGCTTGCTCATAGGCGTACGCGGCATCGTACGTTTCGCCGCTACGATTGGCGGAGCTACTGTAGCACCATCCGTCCAACCTTTTTAAAAACCTTCGATGATCCGCATCATGCACGATGCGAAAAGAGTTCCCGTTAGGCAGAATAACGCTGCTTCTTTTGGCACGCCGCAAGAAGTTCTTCCATCGTGAGGGTACGCGTGTAAGGCGCTTGAAGGTATGTAGATCGGATACGGTACGGATGTAGTGCTTGCCGCTATGGCGATGTTTGGCGCGATCGATGCGCCTACTCTCATGCGAGAGAAAACCGACGGTAGTATCGGTACAGGCAAGGTAGAGAAGCGCATCTTTTTGCATCACTCTCCCCAACGAAGTCTGTTGGCTTGTAAAAAGGCGTCGGTCGCCTCTTCTAAGAGTGTTTTTGCCTCTTTACCGGTAAGAAACCTTCCTTTGTAAAGGCGCTCTTGCATGGCGACAAAGCGCTTGAGCGTTGCGTTGATGTCATCCGAGAGTAAGGCTTTTTCATACGCTTCATTTTGCATCGGCGCAAAGACCACCTTCTCGTAGAGCACCGTACGGTTTCCCTCGATACCGTAGGTGCTACGTACCAGTGCAATCAAACGGCGTTTGTGCAAGAACTTCTCATAGATCCTGAGGCGATCGCCCACAATGCGGTAAGCACCCAGTGTCGTATAGCGATCGTTGCAAGCACCCGAGTGCTCTTCTAGGATGGTAGAGAGATCGGGTAGCAGCTTTTTGTCGAGATAAAATTTAAGCGCGATACCCTTTTCGTCATATTCGGCATAGGGGCTTTTGACGACGGTAAGTAGATGCGTGCCGAGACGAATATGTTCGCCAAAAAGCGGCACAAGTAGCATAAACGCTACCAGCAAGCTTCTCATAGCAAATAGTCCTGTAGTGCCTTAGGCTCCGGTGTTCCCGCTTTTTTGAGTTCCGCGATCGCCAGCGCAGTCGCTTTGGCGGCGGCGATCGTCGTAAAGTAGGGGATGCGGTTGGCAAGCACCGACTGTCGGATGATCTTGGCGTCGTTTTTGCTCGCTTTGTTATCCGAAGTATTGATCGCCAAAGCGATCTCTTCGTTTTTGATCATATCGTCGATGTTGGGTCGCCCTTCGCTGATCTTGAGCACCTTGGTCGAAGCGATGCCCGCCGCCTCGAGTGCCGCATGCGTTCCTGCGGTAGCGACGATCTCAAAGCCAAGATCGGTAAACATCTTGCCGATCTCTCCGGCAAAAGGCTTGTCGATCTCGGTAAGCGACAAGAAAAGTTTTCCTTGTAGCGGTATGTTGTTTTTGGAAGCAAACTGAGACTTTGCAAAGCTCATACCAAAGTTGTCACTGATGCCCATCACCTCGCCGGTCGATTTCATCTCGGGACCAAGGATCAAATCGGATCCGGGAAGTTTGTTGAAGGGAAAAACCGCCTCTTTGACAGCGATGTGGTTTTTGAGATTGGGCTCCATGATCTCTTTGTCGAAGTTTACTACCCCAAAGCGATCGTAGTAACGTAGCGCCTCGCGTAGGTTGCCTTGGATCATCACGCGTGTCGCTACTTTTGCCAGCGGTAGTCCGGTTGCTTTCGAGACAAACGGCACCGTACGCGAGGCGCGCGGGTTCACTTCGATGAGGTAGATTTCACCCTTGTGTACGGCAAATTGGATATTGAGCAGTCCGACAACTCCCAGCCCCAACGCGATGCGTGCCGTTTGGCGCTTGACCTCCTCTTCGAGTGTGCTATCGAGGCTTACGGGCGGTAGTGAACATGCAGAGTCCCCCGAGTGGATACCCGCCTCTTCGATATGTTGCATCACCGCACCGATATAGACCTCTTTTCCGTCGCATATCGCATCAACATCCAACTCGATCGCATGATCGAGAAACTTGTCGATAAGTACGGGCGCGTCATTGCTAACGCTTACCGCTTCGTCGAGGTATTCGCGCAACTCATCGTCGTTATAGACGGTACGCATACCGCGCCCACCCAAAACGAAACTGGGGCGTATAAGCACAGGGTAGCCGATACGGTTGGCGATCGCCATCGCTTCGTCTTTGGCAAATGCCGTACCGTTAGCAGGCTGTTTGAGCTCCAACTCTTTGATGAAGCGGCTAAAGAGCTCCCTATCTTCCGCCATGTCGATCGTTTTGGCGGGTGTGCCGACGATCTTTGCGCCGATCGCTGTAAGTCCTTTGGCTAGCTTAAGTGGCGTTTGTCCGCCGAAATGGACGATCACGCCGTCAGGGTTTTCCTTTTCGATAACATTGCGGACATGTTCGAAGTCGATCGGTTCGAAGTAGAGGATGTCGGAGGTATCGTAGTCCGTTGAGACCGTTTCGGGGTTACAGTTGTACATGATCGACTTGATGCCCATATCTTCCAGTGCGAAAGAGGCGTGTACGCAGCAGTAGTCGAACTCGATACCCTGTCCTATGCGGTTAGGGCCGCCACCGATAACCAAGACCTTTTTCGAGGTGTTATCGCTTTGATAGTGCGCGCTTTGCACACCTTCGGGCAGTGTGGTGATCGAAACGGTAGAGTAGAGATAGGGTGTCAAGGCTTCAAACTCTGCCGCACAGGTGTCGACCTCGTTGTAGTCCGCTTTTACGCCCGGTTTTTCTCGGGCGTTATAGATGTCGTTTTCGCTTAGCGTTAGCCCCTCTTTTTTGTTGATCAGTGCGGCGATGCGGGCATCGGAAAAGCCTTCGCTCTTGACGATGCGTAGTTTTTCAGCATCATTAAGTAGTGAGAGGTCGATCTCTTGTTCACGCTTTGCCAGCTCTTCAAACTTATACAAAAACCATCGGTCTATCTTGCACAGATCGTAGAGCGCCTCGATGTTCATGCCGCGACGCAATGCTTCGAAAAGATACAAGATCCGTTTTTCATTGGGACGACGGATCTCGCGTATGAGCGTTTCCGGATCGCACTTAATCTCTTCAAAGCCGCTTAGTCCCGTCTCAAGTGAGCAGAGCGCTTTTTGGAACGACTCTTTAAAAGTACGACCGATTGCCATCGCCTCGCCTACGGACTTCATCGACGTCGTCAGTGTCGAATCTGCCATCGGGAATTTCTCAAAGGTAAAGCGTGGCAGCTTGGTAACGATATAGTCGATGACCGGCTCGAAGCTGGCGGGTGTGCCGGTAATATCGTTGGTAATCTCATCAAGTGTGAAGCCTGCGGCAAGAAGGGTGGCAACCTTCGCGATCGGATAGCCCGTCGCCTTTGAGGCAAGGGCGGATGAACGACTTACGCGAGGGTTCATCTCGATAACGATCATGCGCCCTGTTTCGGGATTGACGGCAAACTGTACGTTGCTACCCCCCGTATCGACACCCACTTCACGCAAGATGGCAAAAGAGGCGTCGCGCATGCGTTGATACTCTTTGTCGGTCAGGGTTAAGGCGGGCGCGATCGTGATAGAGTCTCCCGTATGCACGCCCATCGGATCGAGGTTTTCGATGGAGCAGACAATGATACAGTTGTCCTCTCTATCCCGGATCACCTCCATCTCGTACTCTTTCCATCCCAGCAGCGACTCTTCGATCAAAATCTCGCTAATGGGCGAAGCTTCGAGTCCCGCTTTGGCAAGGGCTTTGAACTCTTCCATATTGTACGCTACGCCCGAACCGCCGCCCGCTAAGGTATAAGAGGCACGGATGATGAGCGGAAAGCCGATCTCCTTTGCCGCGGCGATCGCCTCATCCATCGTATAGGCATATTTAGAGACGGGCAGATCCATGCCGATCTTAAGCATCGCCTCTTTGAAAGCTTGTCTATCTTCGCCCTTTTTGATCGCTTTGGGGTCGGCACCGAGAAACTCGACACCCTCTAGCATCCCCTTTTCATACATGCTCATCGCAACATTGAGTGCCGTCTGTCCGCCCATTGTCGGCAAGATCGCATCAATCTTCTCTTTTTCGATGATCTTCGCGATCGTCTCCTCTTCGATCGGTTCGATATAGGTGCGATCGGCAAACTCGGGATCGGTCATAATGGTTGCGGGGTTTGAGTTGATCAGTACGACACGATAACCGAGCTCTTTGAGGGTTTTGGCAGCCTGTGTACCGGAGTAGTCGAATTCGCACGCTTGCCCGATAACGATAGGTCCCGAGCCGATAAGCAGTACAGTGTGGATATCTTCGCGTTTTGGCATAAAGTATACCTTGGTTTTAGTTTGACATTATACGCAAAAACGCCCCAAAACGCACTTATCTACTTAGAAAAGATCGAGAGTA
>JALWQQ010000132.1 GCA_027083075.1 Campylobacteraceae bacterium | reverse complement strand
CGACACAAAAAAAGACAAAACCCAAGTCGCACAAGCAGCTCAAGCGTCTGCTACGCAAGATGCAAGCGCAAAAACTTCCGACGATGCTCTATCGCATGAGTCCGGAGAAAAGATCGCAAAGGAAAGAGCATGTTAAACCGTGGTAAAACACTATCTGTCTATCTTTGGGCATTGTGGCTTGTTTCGTTGCCGCTCTTGGCGGCAAATGTATCGGCAAGTCTAAGCGCCAATGAGGTAGAAAAGGGTTCGACTGTCGATCTGGTGATACGCGTCGATAGACTGCCGGGAGAGAAGATCGCTTTCCCCGATCTTCACAAGATCGGCGATGCTAAAGTGTTGTCGCATAGAGAAGAGCATAAATTTACCGTCAGTATCGTCAACAATAAAAAGCATATCAATGAAACCACGATCGTAACGGTTACGCTTCTACCGGGTCATAGCATGACGATCCCGCCGCTTACGGTGCGGGTCAATGACCAAAGCTACCAAACGGTGCCGTTGCATCTCGAGGTGGTCAAGAGTAAGTTGCCCGCAACAGTCGATGCACCCTTTAAGTTGTTGATGCAAAGTGATAAATCGAAGGCGCACGTAGGCGAACCGATCGTTCTGACGCTCTCGTTGATGGTGCGTAGTGATGTCGATCTCTCGCCCAAGACCTCATTGGCACCGCCGCCGTTTGACGGTTTTGACGCGACACAGCTACCGGGACAGCGTAGCTACCATAAGGGCAACTACACCGTCCAAGAGCTTCGCTATGTTCTGATACCGCAGCATGAAGGGAGCTTTACGATTCTTCCCGCTGCGGCACACGTAGGTGTGATGGATAGAACCCGCTTTACCTTCTTTCTGACCTACCCGACCAAATTTTACGATATCAAATCGCAAGCGATCGATATCACGGTCTTGCCCAAGCCCAAAGAGGCGGAATTGGTAGGAAAATTCAAGGTCGATGCAAAGATCGACAAAAGCGTCATCGAAGCGAACGAGGCAAGTAACCTAACGATCACGATCGAGGGCGAAGGGGATCTGGAGAGCTTCGAGTTGCCCGACTACAGGATCGACGGCGTAACGATCTATAGTGACGATGCTTCGGTACACAAGGAGCTTAGAGGCGGCAAGCTCTACTCCGTCTGGACAAAGAAGTATGCGATGATCGCATCGCGCGACTTTAAGATCCCTGAACGGAGCATCAAGGTTTTTAACCCTGACACACAGAAGTTAGAGACCTTAACGATCCCCTCTTTCGAGGTGCATGTTAAAGCGCCGGCTGCCGCTCAGGCCAACGGTGCGGCGGAGAAAGGGGCGGGTATCGTTCATAGTGCAAGGGAAACGGTAAAGAGAGAACCTGTCGTTAAAGAGACGATCGCAGAACGCAGAGGCGTGGCGTGGTATCGGTTGTTTGCGGTACTACTCTTGGGCATGGCGTTGGGCGCATTTTTGACAACGCTACGCAAGCGCATGCCGAAGCTGCGTTTTGAACTGAAAGATAGCGATGAAGCGCTACGCCTTTTGATGCCGCACGTAAGCAAAGACGCCGAGGTCGAAGCGATGGTGCGCAAGCTGATGGCAAAGAAGCGCGGCGAAAAAGTCGAGATAGACAAAAAAGCGCTCAAGGCGCTCTTAATGCGATATCGTGTGTAGGGAGAAAAAAATATCTAATTTTCGCTACACTATCGGCACAAACAGATACATTTATCTTCACGGGGGATGGGGTGTCACGAAAGATAGTCTACGGTTTTGCCAAGGAGGCAGAGGCGTTTGTTGCAGCGCTTCAAAGCGAGTCGCTGCTGCCCGACGAGATTGTCGTTGTGCCTGTTGAGGCGATCGATTTCAACGAGGTGGAGCATCTGATGCTCTCAGGTTCGCTTACAGCCTTGAAAGATGCGATTGCACAGTGTGCAAAAAGAAACATAAGTCTCGGCATCGTACCGTTGCCGGAGCAAAAAGAGCTACGCTATACCTTCGATCTGCCGGTAAAAAAAGAAGAGGCGATTGCGCTTGCGATGCAGCCGAGCGAGAAGGGGATCGATCTGCTTTACTGTAACGATACGCCCGTCTTGCAAGAGGCAGTGGTGGGCGATGCGCCCCCGCTCGATCGTTTCGAAAGCGATGAGAAGCAAGCAGGGATTTTGTCTCGCTTGCGCTTGGTGTGGCGCACACTACAGCGTATGCGATCGTTGCGTCACGAGCCGGTGACGGTACGTTACGGAAGCGAAGCGCATACCCGCAAACTCTCCTGTGTCGGCATCGTGGCGCTTGAGTACCGTAACCGTACCTTTGCTTCGCATTTGATCGACGATAGTTTTAGTGTAGCAGACGGTAAATCCTATGCACTCTTTCTATCACCCCGATCGCTTGTAGAGTATGCGGGCTACCTCTTCAAAGCCCTTATTTCGAGACTGCGCGGATCGTCACTCACCGAATCGGTTGGCTATCTGCGTAGCGAATCGTTTGAGATCGAGGCGCAGGACCCCATGCGCATAACGATAGACGGCACCGAGGCAGGCGAGACGCCCGTGCGATTTCGTGTGGCGCAGTCTGCATTGCGTTTAAGCGTTGGAGAGCTATTTTGGCAGCGCCATAATGATGCCAAAGAGAGTAAAGAGAGCGTCAAACTCGACAAGCTGCCGGGTGATGAGGAGAACATGAGTGCCTTGCATCGCCGCATTCCGCTCTTTCGACACGCCGCCGAAACGGAATATGCGCAGCTACTCGGCACGCTACGTGAAGAGGCGCGACTGAGCGGCACCTTTATGACGCTACTGATCTTGGCGACACTCTTGGCATCTTTGGGGCTTTTTATCAACTCCGCTTCGGTGATCATCGGTGCGATGTTGCTTGCGCCTTTAATGCAGCCGATCGTAAGTCTGAGCATGGGGATTTTGCGTCAAGATACGATGTTGATGCGCACCGGTGCCAAGACGATCGCCTACGGGGTGCTTGCTACGCTATGTACCGCTATGTTTTTGGCATCGATCTTGCCTTTTGAACGATTGACGCCCGAGATGCAAGGGCGTTTGGCACCGACACTGCTCGATCTCTTTGTCGCGATCGTTTCGGGTATCGCCGCAGCGTATGTCAAAAATAACGAAAAGATCGCCTCTTCGCTTGCAGGTGTTGCGATCGCCGTTGCCTTGGTGCCGCCGATCGCGGTAGCGGGTATCGGACTGGGTTGGGGCGCATGGCACACTTTTGCGATGGCGTTTTTACTCTTTGCGACCAACTTGGCGGGCATCGTCCTCTCCGCGGCACTCACCTTTATGGTGCTGGGCTTTTCGCCATGGCATTTGGCAAAGCGCGGTATTGCCGTATGGTTACCGGTGGTACTTCTTGTTTCGATCCCTCTCTATAGCGCTTTTCATGCGATGCAGCAGGATTGGCGTATCGAGCGTGAGCTTAATCGACTGACACTACAAGTCGGTACGCAATCGGTGCGTTTGGGTGCGCCGCATCTTATCCATCGCATCGGGCGCGATGCGCTACGCTTGGAGGTGATCGCCGATACGCCGCTCAATGACGTACAAAAGCGTATGCTCAAAGAGGCGATTGAAAAGCGTATCGGTAAAGCCGTCGATATGACCGTTACTTATCGTTATAGACTTTAGAGAATATCGTGTAAACTATTGGCACGCTGCATCCAGTCGTTGAGCGCTTCCCACGCTTCATTTTCAACCATCTTTCGGCACGCTTTGAGCTCTTTTTCGAAGCCGTAGATCGCTTCAAGTAGGTGCGTTTTGTTTTGCCTGAAGATATCTTCCCACATCGCAGGGTTGGACTTGGCGATGCGACTCATATCTTTAAAACCGCCGCCCGCAAGTGCAACGATGCTTTCGCGATCCTCTTGTCTCATCACCGTGTTGGCAAGGGCGTAGCTTACCGCATGCGGCATATGCGAAATGTAAGCGGCGTGTCTGTCGTGTGCTTCGCTATCCATATAGACGCAGCGCATCTTTAAGAGTGTAAAGAGTTTTTCGGCAACATGGCGCTGATGCGTGCCGCTCTTTTCGATGTCGCAGATAACAACCGTTTTGTCCGTATAGAGATCCTCCAATGCGGCGGAGGGACCGAACTTTTCGGTGCCCGCCATCGGATGGGCGGTCACGACGTTACGACGTATCGAAGCGGGGATGGCAGCAGAGATCTTTGCTTTGGTGCTTCCGAAGTCTACAACCGTCGTTTCGTTGGAGAGTAAACCCTCAAGCGAACGCAAAATAGTGATGATGGCGTCGACCGGTACCGCAAGGATGATCAAATCGCAATCGCTCAGTTGCGCTAAGTTCTCGACACAATGCGATACGATGCCGCGCTCTATCGCCTCTTTACAGTGCATCATGTTATGATCAAAGCCGATAAATGTAGCCTCGGGAAGCTCTTTTTCGAGTGCCAACGCCGCGGAGCCGCCCATAAGTCCCAAGCCTACGATACCGATACGCTTTAGTCGCATGTTCGCTCTCCTTGTTCCCGCCTAAGATGTTTGTCATTATACCTTTTTGTGCTAAATCGGTTGAAAAGCCGATAAATATCACACAATATGAATCATCGACCAAGACTCCCCCTTGTATCTCCTTTAATTTTCTTTTAAGCCCCTCCTTTTTATAATGACCCGTCAACACAAACATCTCAAGGGGAAGAAGATGAAAACAACCGCACATACAAGGGGGGGGTATTAGACTCTCAAGCAAAGGTATCGGTACACTTGTAGTACTTTTTACAGCCCTACTCTTTAACGCCTGCTCTCATACAAGCGATGCTAAACACTACTATGTCACACCGCTTCAAACCGAGTCCAAAAGTATAGAGGGTATCGATCTTAGCAGTGGCAGCTTAACCCTAAGCCAAAGCGATATAAGAGGCAAAAAACTCTTAAACTTTGCCAGAGTTTACACCGCTTCAAACAAACAGAATAGCAACAGCTTCGGCAACTTCAAACTGAGTCTAAAGAGTAAAATAAACCCCAAAGCAGACTACACCCAAGAGCCGATCGCTTCAAGCCTCTACACTTCTGCCAAAGAAGCCTGCGAAAAGGGCTTTGAGGAGCTTAAAGAGCGCATTTATCTCGGCAAACTCTCGGATGCGCAAGCGGTCTATAACGATAAGCTAAAAGTGTGCGATATCTACAAAGAGAGCACGATCAAAGCTACACTGCTTATCAAAGACGCTTCTACGCAACGCTTGGCAAATCAAGATACAATCTTGCTAAAAAAACCAAACGGCAAGGAGCTGCTCTTCTTTCAAGACAAAGAGGGCAACTACCGAAGCCTTACCAAAGAGCCGATCGCTTTGGAAAAAACAAACGATGGCTATAAAGTCACCTATCCTAACGATCTTATAGAGCACTACGACA
>JALWQQ010000131.1 GCA_027083075.1 Campylobacteraceae bacterium | reverse complement strand
GTTCCAGCGCTTCAGTGTGAGTTTTGCGGTGAGAAATATTTTGATGCAAAGGTGTTAAAACAGATAGAAAAAGAGTTCTTCTCCGTACAAAAAGGTGAAAAGAGAACCGAGGAGATTCTCGTTCCGGTAGAGGACTTTAGTGAACTTGATGTGGCATAGAGAGCATAACGCCCCCATTTGGAGATTGAGTCGGAGCCCAGGGGGTGCTGAAATGCTTTGAGAGTCTCAATGCCATTTCGACGGTGATGTTTCTTTTTGATTGATCGGTTCGTTAATAGTGCGAAAGGGGTGTGATTCTATTTCGATATTCGGGTGTTTATCTTTGCGGTTGATTGCAGGCTTTTGGGATGATGGCATAAGTGTCGGCGGATGATCAACCACCACACTTGCCGACGCCGCATTTGCCTTTGGGGGCGGCTTTGGGCATCGCTTTTGCATCGCCGCATTTGCCTTCACCGCATTTGCCGCTTTTACATTTGACTTTGCTTTTGTTTGTATCGCCCCCACACTTGCCGCTTTTACATTTTTCGACCTTGGCAGGTGCTTTACCGCTGTCGCATTTGCCCGTACCGCAGGCTGCATAACTCAAGCCTGCACCGAGTGTCAAGGCAAGGATAGAGAGTAGAAGTTTTTGTTTCATGGTTGTTCCTTTTGGGTTTATTGTTCCTCTTTAAAGAGGAGATAGTCGACGCTGATCTTGCCTGCTCCGTGCGTGGCGAAGATCGCCAAAAAGAGCAGGTAATATAGCGGAATCTCAAAACCGTTGTTACCCGCAGTAAAGCCGTTGGCAAGGTGCACCGTCGTGATCGCCACGATCATCACTACCATGAGGGGGATGGAAATAAGGCGTGTAAAGAGTCCGAACGTAAGCAGCACTACGCCCGTGATCTCGGTGCTTGCCGCCATATAGGCATTGAGCAGCGGGAAGGGGTAGCCCATTGATGCGAACCATTCGCCCGTAGCATGAATATCGCTCCACTTTTGCATCGCAGGTTCATAAAAACCGTAAGCGACGGCAAGTCGCGCGAAAAAGAGTGCGAGCGAGCGTCCATTGTTGAGTATGCCGACAAGGCGTGTATAGAGTGTGCGCAGCATGACTACCTCCTTTTTATTGCATTAGTGTTGTGTGATCAGCTTCCGCATTTTCCCGAAGAGCATTTGCCGCTTGACTGACACTTCTTGCCGGTGTCACATTTACCGCTTGATTGACACTTCTGCGCGCTATCGCACTTGCCGCTGCTGCATTTGCCCATGCCGGGTTGGTTGCAGGCGGTGAGCGCCAAGAGTGCCAATGTGGTCAGTGAGATCGAGACGATCTTTTTCATTTGAAATCCTTTTGTGTGAATTGCACTGACAAGTTTACACTATCGTGTGTGTAACGGGTGTGCAATGCATATAATGCAGCGGTACACATAGGGTGCACTTGGCTATGCTATACTCTCATCTATGAAACGTAGAACATTTATACTCCTATCGACTTCACTTGTAGCGACTGTCAAGCTACAGCCAACGCCGGCGCTAAAGGGTTTGTCGAAGCACAGAGCGCTCTTAGAGGCATTGCTTGCACACCTCTTTCCGCCACACAGTGCCTTGCCCTCGGCAAAAGAGCTTGGCGTGATCGATTTTTTTATCGAGGCGGTAGCGCATCCGAGTTTCGATAGGGACATCCGCCGTTTTATCATCGACGGTACGGAGCGTTTTGCACATTTTGCCCCCGATTTTATCAAAGCGAATGCGGATGCAAAAGAGCGCTACTTGCGCCGTTTTGTAAAAAACGACTTTGGCGACAGGTGGGTGGCGCGGGTGATGATCGTAGCACTTGAGGGGATCTTGGGCGATCCGATCTATGGTGCCAACAGGGGCGGGGCGGCATGGCGTGCACTGCATACACGAGGCGGTAGTCCGCGACCGAAAGGAAAATATCTTGAAGAGCTCGGAAAAATCGTTTGATGTGGTGATCATCGGTTCGGGTGCGAGCGGCGGCGCGGTAGCGTATATGTTGACACGCGCCGGTTTTCGCGTCGCCCTCTTGGAAAAAGGGGGCTTGGTTCCAAGAGACGCCTTTAGTAAGGATGAGATAGCCTACTGTAGGCGCGATATCGTGACACCGAGCCTCTTTGACGAATACCATGTCATCGAAGAGAAGATCGAGGGTAAATGGGTATCAACCCCCACCTATGAGAGCGGTTGGAGTTTTTGGAACGGCAACATCGTCGGCGGCTCTTCAAACTTTATGAGCGGTATGTTCCATCGCTTGCACCCCGATGACTTTCGCTTGCTAAGTAAATATGGACCGATAGAGGGTGCGAATGTGGTCGATTGGCCGATCACTTATGAGCAGTTGGAGCCCTACTATACATTGGCGGAGTCGTTGGTGGGCATCAGTGGGCATTTTCAGCCGCATCCGCATGAGCCACCGCGCTCTACACCCGATTTTCCGCAGCCGCCGACTCAAGAAAACGGGATCGTAGCGCTTTTTGACAAGACCTGTAAAGCGATGGGCATTACACCGCTTGTGACACCGCGCGCCGTGCTTTCGCAGCCCAAAGGGGGAAGAGAGGCGTGCTACTACTCTAACTTCTGCGGTAGCTACGGTTGCAGTTCGGGCGCCAAAGGCAGTAGCCGCGAGGCGCTACTGCCTCAAGCGCTTTCAACCGGTAACTTGACACTCTTTACACATACACAGGCGACACGGCTGTTCAGTAGCGATAAACGTAAAATCGGTTATGTCGAAACGGTGCATACATTAAGTAAAAAGAAGGGTCGTATCTATGCGCGCTATTTTGTCGTGGCGGCGCAAGCGCACGAAAGCGTACGCCTGCTCTTTAACTCTGCCGATAGATTTCACCCCGACGGCATCGGCAACCGCTACGGACAACTCGGAAAAAATCTGATCTTTTCAGGCGGCGGAAGTGGACAGGGGTACTTGACCAAAGAGGCACTTAAGCCGGAAGATTTCGAAGCATTGATGCAGCCGGGGCTCTTTGTCAACCGTTCGATACTCGACTGGTACTTTATCGACGATTGGTGGCACGGGAAGTTTAAAGGCGGTCTGGTGGAGTGGATGTTTGAGCACCAAAATATCATCCGCCGTGCCGCAGCGGAGATACGAGACGAGCATGGCGAACTGCTATGGGGTAAGGCGCTTGGCGAGCGACTCTATCGGCGTTTTACGCAAAGCAAAGGGCTTCGTTTCGAGATATTTAACGATTGGCTACCGACAGACGAATGCTTTGTGACAGTCGATACGCAACATAGAGATATCTACGGCATGCCGGTCGGCAAACTGCGTATCAACGGACACCCGCAAGATCTGAAAGTGGGTAGCTATATCGCCGAAAAGTGCGAGGCGATACTGCACCGCATGGGAGCAAAGGAGATCTATAGCTCCGTAAGCGCCGCGCCGTCGCAAAATCTGGTAGCGGGCGGTTGTCGTTTCGGGAAAGATCAAAAAAGTAGTGTGCTTGATCCTTACTGCCGTGTGCACGAGAGCGACAATCTCTATGTGGTGGACGCAAGCTTTATGCCTACAGGCGGTTCGGTGGCGCATACCTGGACCATCTACGCCAATGCGTTAAGGGTGGGCGACTACTTGGCAAAACGTGTCCTTTGACAACTTTTGACAACTTTTATCTATCATTTTCAGTAATGGTTTAGATTGCGTTTATGCTTGATTAATCAAGCAGGGTTACAATACGGATATTTTTTAGTATGAAGGAGTGATGCGTGAAAGGGTTTCGCTTGACGGCTGCTTGGTTGGTGGCGGCAACAGGGCTTTTTGCGGCAAGTACCTATACCGTACATAAGGGTGAGACGCTCTCGCACATTGCACAGCGTTATCACATCGATGTCAAGCAGCTCTGCAAGCTCAACGGCATCGATAGCAAGACAACCATCAAGGCGGGACAAACGCTAAAAGTGCCTTCTGCGCATGCCGCGTTGACGGTACGCAAAAAGGTCAAAGCGGCGCAAATAGCCAAGAAAAAGAAAAAGCTTGCCTTGCGAAAACACAAAAAAGCTACGGCGGCAGCACGCATCGCAAAAAAGAAGAAGCTATCGGTAGCGGCATTGCGTATCAAAGGAAAAACAACGATAAAGCGTATGCGCAATGTAAAGGTAGTCATCAAGCACGGCAAGATCAGTAAAGCGATTTTTGCCAAGAAAAAAACGGTACGCTTTAAAGGGCATCTGCCCTATCTGTCCAAAAAGGTGATCGCGATCGCTAAGCGTAAGCTCGGTAGGCGCTATGTCTGGGGTGCGGCGGGAAGTAATGCGTTCGATTGTTCAGGATTGACAAGTTATGTCTATAAAAAGATAGGTATTCGCATCCCGCGTGTAGCAAGACGTCAGGCGCGTTTTGGTAAGTATGTACCCAGAAGCAAACTTAGACCGGGCGATCTGGTTTTCTTTGACACCAACTTCAGGCGTCGCGGTATCGACCATGTCGGTATCTATCTCGGTAACGGCAAGTTTATCCATGCCAGTAGCGCGCGCCGACGCGTCATCATCACCTCTCTTAACAAGCCCTTCTACGCCAGACGTTTCCGCGGCGGCAGACGCGTACTCTAATCGCTGATTTTCTTAAATAGCGGCTTAGTCCGCTTCCAAGACCGCGCCGTTACTTGCATTGGTTACCAGTGTGCGGTACTGTTTGAGCCATTTGCTTGTCAACGCCTTCTTTTTCGGGGTAAATGCGGCACGTCGCTTGGCAATCTCTTCGTCGCTCAGGCGTACCTCTAAGATGTAGTTGTCAACATCGATGTAAATCTCATCACCATCTTGCAGGAGTCCGATCATCCCTCCCTCTGCCGCTTCGGGACTGACATGACCGATGCTCGCACCGCGCGTTGCACCGCTGAAGCGCCCGTCGGTGATCAGCGCAACCTTGTCGCCCAAGCCAAGCCCTATAATGAGCGAGGTAGGCGCAAGCATCTCCTGCATACCCGGACCGCCTTTGGGGCCTTCGTAGCGTATCACCACCACATGTCCCGCTTTGACTTTGCCGCCCAAGATCCCCTCGATCGCCTCTTCTTGCGAATCAAAACAGATCGCCTTGCCGGTAAAGACGCGATCGCCGGTGATGCCTGCGGTTTTAATGACGGCGCCCTGTGTGGCAAGGTTGCCGTAGAGGATCGCCAAGCCGCCCACTTCCGAATAGGGATTGTCGATCGTGTGGATGATCGAAGTATCGACGATCTTGGCATCGGTGATACGCTCAAAGAGCATCTCGCCCGTGACGGTAAGATTGTCAAACAAGACATCCTTGCCACGTTTAGTGATCTCTTTCATCACCGCACTCACACCGCCCGCTTTATGGATATCTTCCATATGTACCGTTTGTAGCG
>JALWQQ010000130.1 GCA_027083075.1 Campylobacteraceae bacterium | reverse complement strand
GCCGGCAGCCATCGGACCGCCGCTGACGAAGACGGTGGGAACGTTGACCCGCAGGGCCCCCATGATCATCCCCGGAACGATCTTGTCGCAGTTGGGGATCGCGATCATGGCGTCGAGTTTGTGGGCATTCATCACCGTTTCTACGGAGTTGGCGATCAATTCACGACTCGGAAGCGAATAGAGCATGCCGTCGTGTCCCATCGCGATGCCGTCATCGACACCGATCGTGTTAAACTCAAAAGGTACGCATCCGTTGGCGCGGATCTCCTCTTTGATGATCTCGGCAACCCTGTTGAGAAAGTAGTGTCCGGGGATCAGCTCTATAAAAGAGTTGGCCACCCCGATAAAGGGCTTGCCAAAGTCTTCGTCCGTTAGTCCCGTCGCCCGCAGTAAGGAGCGGTGCGGAGTGCGGCTATGACCGCGTTTTATCTCGTCACTTCGCATGCTTTTCCTTGCCTTAGATCAAATTTTGGCGATTATATCACAAAAGGTATTTACATTTAACGCTTCTTCTGCTATAATCGCATTCCAAAATCAGAGAGCTACGGACGATGCGGGAGTAGCTCAGGGGTAGAGCACAACCTTGCCAAGGTTGGGGCCGCGGGTTCGAATCCCGTCTCCCGCTCCATCTTTTAAATGCTGTTCGCAGTCTTTGAGAGAGTATGGTCACGGCATCCACGATGCCCGGGTGGTGGAATTGGTAGACACAGGGGACTTAAAATCCCCCGGTCATTGCGACCGTGCCGGTTCAAGTCCGGCCTCGGGCACCACCCGTTACCATACGGAGCTATAGCCAAGTGGTAAGGCATGGGCCTGCAAAGCCTTGATCGCCGGTTCGAATCCGGCTAGCTCCTCCAAAACCTACACTTCGGGAGATGTCGGAGTGGTCGAACGTGCCGGTCTTGAAAACCGGTGAGGGTAACACCTCCGGGGGTTCGAATCCCCCTCTCCCGGCCAGCTTCTCAAGAAATCTCGTTTTTACATATCCACTACACACAATCTTGTTATGATACGATCAGCTTATCCATGCTAAGGAGTTTTGTATGTCTCGTCTACTACTGTTGACACTTCTCTTTTGCGGCGTATCGTTTGCCGATACATTGCCTGCGACATTTAAGCCCTTTAAGGCGGCGATCGAGAAGTTGACACCCCAAGAGAAAGCGGTGATGCTTTACAAAGTAACAGAGCGACCATGGAGCGGCGCCTATGTTGACAAGCACGATAAAGGGGTTTACAGGTGTAAACTCTGCGGCGCCGTACTTTACAGAAGCGATGACAAGTTTGACAGCCACTGCGGGTGGCCGAGCTTTGACGATGCTATTCCCGGTGCGGTCAAAGAGATACCCGACAAGGACGGTGTGCGTACCGAGATCGTGTGTGCGCACTGTGGGGCGCACTTGGGACATATCTTTCGCGGCGAAGGCTTTACGCCAAAAAATGTGCGCCACTGTGTTAACTCTCTGTCACTTCGATTTGAGCCTGCCAAAACGCGTGCGTATGCGACCGCCTACTTTGCCGGCGGCTGCTTCTGGGGTGTCGAGTATGAAATGGAAAAAATCGAAGGAGTGATCGATGTGGTTTCGGGCTATATGGGTGGTACTAAACCGCATCCGAGTTACTACGAGGTTTGCAGGGGTGATACGGGTTATGTGGAGACGGTAGAGGTGCGTTACGATCCGAGCAAAGTAGACTATGAAACCTTGGCAAAACGCTTTTTCGAGATCCACGATCCTACGCAACGCGACGGGCAGGGACCCGATATCGGCGCGCAGTATCACTCTATCGTCTTTGTGCAAAATCTTGCCGAGCGTCGCACGGTGCAAAAGCTGATCAATTATCTCAAAAAGAGAGGACTTGATGTAGCAACCCGCATTGTAGAGGCGTCACAGTTTTATCCTGCCGAAGCCTACCATCAAGACTACTACAAAAGACACCGTAAGCGCCCCTATTGTCACCGCCGTGTCAAGCGATTTGACTAATCGTAGGGTGTGTTTATCATCCAAAGCGAGAAGATATCGAGATAGCTCCAAAAGCTCTGTATCGTCGCAGGGTCACTCAAGCTCTTTGCGATCACCTCCTCCTTGATCGCCTCTTCAAATCGGGTCAGCCAGTGTAACCGTGCCGTCGGCGTGATGCGAAACGGCGCATGCCTACCGCGCATCTGCGGTGCGCCGCGTCGTTTGTTGAAGTATTTGGGACCGCCGCATATCTGGATAAAAAAATCGGCAGAGTTTTGCGCCGCTTGCATCATCGCCTCAAACTCCTCTTCAAAGAGATCGGCGATAGGACTATGGTAGAGTTTGGTATAAAAGCTACGCAAGAGTGCGCGCATCCCCTCCTCACCGATATCGTGTAGAAATTTCGGATCGGGTTTGGTGACTGGCGGATTGGTACCGTCAAAGGGCGTGATGTGAAAATCGACCGTTTGAAACTGCATAAAGCAATCCTTTTTGTCAGGGGTTATAGCATCTTTACATACTCTTGTCAACAGCCGCAACTACCGTTGTCGTAACTACTGAATGTATTTTGATAGCCGCAATGTTCGCAGTGAAAACTCAGTTGCACGGGACCGCAGCAACCGGCACTTCGCTTGTCCTCAAGAAGGATCTCTTTGTTGCATTTGGGGCAGATGCCCTGTATGGCATTGTAGTAGTCGCGACGCTTCTCTTTGTAGTAGTAGGTTGCCGCGATAATAGTGCCGAAGAAGAGAAAAAGCAACAAAAAGATCGTAAAGGGATCGCTCATGTGAGGTACTCCTTGAGGATAGCTTGGCGTTCTTTGTAGTCGGGTAGTATCGCCTGTACCAGCGACCAGAAGGCTTGGCTGTGGTTTTTATGTCGGATGTGTGCCAACTCATGCACTACCACATAGACAAGCGCCTCTTGTGGCACCTTGGCTAAAGCGCTATTGAAGCTCAGAACATCGCTACTGCTGCAACTGCCCCATTGCCGCTTTGTTTTTCGGATCTGATAACGTGTAGGAAAGAGTCCCATCGCTTCGCTGTAGTGGCTAATGAGTGGCGGTAGTGCTTCATTGAGTGAGGCAGTGTAGAAGCGCGTAAGAGCTCTTTGCGCCTTTGCCTCGTCGTCATCGTATCGGTAGAGTGTAAAGCTGTCGTTTTCAAAACGCAGATAGGTTTTTCGTTGCGTATGGTGTCGATGGTGCAACGGATAGGCATTGCCTCGAAGCCATAAGGTGCCGGCATGCAAAAGAGCGTCGGTACGTCCCTTTTTGGCACGCATACGCGCTTGCGCCTCTTTGATCCATGCGCTTTTATGTATCAGCAACCGCTCTACCGTCGCACCACTGATGCCCGGTGACTTGACGACGACCGTCCCGTCGTTCTCTATGTGAAGATAGGTGTGCTTTCGTTTGGGGTTGATATCGTGGATGAATGCGGGCAGCCTCACTCTTGTATCAGCCTTCCATGGTGGAAAATCATCTTTCGCACAATACTGCCGTCCTTATTGTAAACGACGGCGGGCCCCTCTTTGATGCCGCGCACATAGGTATAGGTGATCATCGGCTCGCCGTTGGCGTAGTAGGCGGTTTGCACCCCGTTTTTGCGTCCGTTTTCATAGGGTACCTTCATCAGGATACGCCCCTGCTTGTCATACCACGTCTCGATACCGTCTTTAACTCCGTTGCGTATGGTGACAACCGAGATCAGTTTGCCGTCAAGCCCGTAGGTTTTCAGCGTACCGTTTTTACCGCTTTCGTCATCCATGTAAAATTCACTACGCACTTGCCCGTTGGCGAAGTATTCGCGTTTGACATGCTTGCCACCGATTATCGGTAGGTTTTTTACCGAAGAGATCACAGGAATGTCAGGCGCCGAACAGCCGTCAAGAAGTAGCGCCAAGAGTATGCCCGGCACCGCATATCGCAAAAAAGAGCCCATCTACAAACCTCCGATCCTACATTTCGTATCGTTGTAGTATACTATAAGAATGCTACAAAACCCTAACGGAGGGTGTAATGGTACTCTTTCATTGTCTGTTGGAGCTACAGATGCCCTATGTGAGCGGACTAAAAGGGAGGCGTTCGGCATTGGCGTCCATTAAGGCAAAGCTGAAGTCACATAATGTGTCCATGCTTGATCTAAGCGGAGAGTATGTCAAAGAGGCTGCGATAGCCTTTGCCTTTCTTTCGCCCGATGAAAAAGAGGGAGTGCGTTACCTTGAAAAGATAGAGAAGCGACTGCAACCGTTTTTATGTGAGTATCGTTATGATTTGAGTTACGAGGTGTTGTAGTATGGCAGAGAGGATGGGATTCGAACCCACGAGGGCTTGCACCCTACACGCGTTCCAGGCGTGCGCCTTCGACCACTCGGCCACCTCTCTATGAAGACCTCTCTCCGGAGGGCTGCGGCACCCGCCGACAACAGGTGGGCTGCTACGTTCCCGTCCTGACCCGTTGCCTGTTGCCTGCGTCGCACAGGTCCGAAAAGAGGCAGGGCGATTATAGCCAAGCGATACTTATAAATTAATTCGCTCTCTTGGGATGTTTAAGTTTTATTGAAGTACAATGAGTCTATCGAGATATAAGAGTATAAGTTTGGGAATCTTCGGGTAGTTTTTGGACAAACGAAGAGTTATCATTTAGGTAAGATAGACGAAGGGGAGGGTGGCTATCGATACAAAACGTAAATCATTCGGTACTTTTGCTATTGTTCTTTCTCTTTTATTGTTCCCGCTCTATGCATTTGAGAGCGCTAAGGGTCATTATACAATTGCGGTCGATAGAGACTATGCACCATTTAGTTTTGTAAACAAAGAGGGAAAACCCGCGGGGCTTTTTGTCGATCTGTGGCGCGCATGGGCAAAAGAGCTCAATGTAAGTGTTGCATTTCGCTTTTACGACTGGCAGGGCACGCTGGATGCGGTGAAAGAGGGAAGGGTCGATTTTCACTCGGGCACAAGCAAAGACTATGAGTGGATGTATGCCTCCGATCCGATCTATCGTATCAAAGCTGCACTCTTTACACGTAGAGGCATGGTGTTGAAAACCCCGCTTGATATTGAAAATAAAGATATCGGTGCGATCGATGCCTACTATGCCCAAGCCGTACTCAAAACCTGCCTGCATCGCTGCAGGGTACACATCTATCCCACCTATGCCGCATTGGTTTCGGCACTGAGGGAAAATAAAGTCGATGCGGTGATCGAGGATATCGAAGGGCTTAATTACTACCTTTTGACCCATGGCGGCTATGGTGAGATACATAAGTCGGCTTTGCCGATAAAAGGACTCGAGGATGAGGTCTATGCGATCGTTAACGCAGCGCATCGCGATCTTCTGCCGATCATCAATCGCGGCTTGAAGCGCATTGACAAAGAGACGCTGCTACGCATAGAGGAGCATTGGCTTGCCAATCCGCAAAGCGGCTATTGGCATCTTCGCAATATGCGTGAGCGTGAGGGCATCGGCGCTTTGTTGCTTCGCAT
>JALWQQ010000129.1 GCA_027083075.1 Campylobacteraceae bacterium | reverse complement strand
ATTTTAGATAAGATATTGACCGCTTGGAAAGATATATATGAAAGAAGTAAAAAATATGCTTATCTATATTTATCATTTATCAATCTTGCTAAAGTGAATTTTTGTAGAAAAATTATAGATAATAATCCTTCAAAGAGCTTATTAAAAGAAATTGAAGACAATATAAAAAATGCAAAAGATACAGTTTTTAAAACTGGCAAAAATGATTTTATTATTGATTATTATATTAATAAAATATTTATGTATACCATTTTAAATATAGATAAATGCGAAGAGGAAAAGAAGTTTCTATTTAATAAGTTAGAAAATGTAGATATCAAATTTTCAAAATATGAGGCACAAATAGTATCAAATAAAATAAATAATGGTATTAAAATAGCTATAAAGAGTAATTATCCTTATCTTAGTGGTCGATTAAAAGCTATTGAAAGTCGAGTTAAAGCGGGATTTCGGGAGGCTGAATCTTTCTAGTCCCCCGTGCACAACTCCGTATTGCATCCGATTTACACTCACGAAACCCTCCTTCTCTTCACGCCGTACTCTATCCGACAGCTACCGCAGGTAAAGCTTCTCGTATCGAAGCGTAAAGGGATCGATAAAGAGCAGAAAAAAGTAGCGCAAGAGCATCTTTTTGTATGCTCTTTTGAACTTGTTGTAGATTTTCTTGAGATTATATCCGCAGGCTGCAAGTATGGTATTGACAAGATTGCCCGCTATACCTTTAAGAAAGTTTCTACCGAACCTATGGTGTTGCTTGGTATGCGATATGACCGCCTCTATCGATGTGCGGCGTTTGAGTTCTGGGTATCTTCTTTTGTTTTGCGGTGTCTCGATGATTACCTGCGTCTTGCCCGTATAGCCGTGTCCTCTATAGCCCTTGTCGGCAAAGAGATACGCGATGCTTTGATTGGCGAGTGTTTGAAGCGATGCTGCTTAAGATGCTAGACCCCAACCCCAACACGCGCGCCAGGGTCTTTACGGAAGTGGAGGAGTTTGTAGCGTTTTATCAAAAGTGATAATCAACCATCACCCAAAACTTACTCGTATCGACTTTATAGCGATCGGCGCGATAGAGAGCACCTTTGAGCCATAAGCTTAAACCGTCAACCGTTTCAAGTTTTCGTTTATAGAGCAGATCGAGCTCTTGACCGTAACGTACGCTACCTCGATCGCTACGAAAATCATGATACACCGTTTTAAACAGACCGAAAAGCTTGCTTTTGTATCCCAACGTGAGACTTGCATCGCGCAGTCCGGTCTCGGGGGTTTTTAAAAAGAGGTCGCCCCAACCGTTGTGTGCGTGCAGTGTTGCCAGCGGTGTTTGAAACGCATCGCTCTCTAACCCGCCTGCACCGAGTCTCTCATACTGTAAAGCAAAAAGCATACCGCTATATGTTGCACCCATATGAAACAAGTAGTAGTCGGTATCGGCGCTGCCGCTACCTTGTGTCGGATCGATCTGGCGAGCATACTCCGCGCGATATGCAAGCATCGTCTTGCCGAGCTCCGATTTGCCTTTCAAGGCGATGCCGTAAGTGTCGGCAAAATTCTCTAACATATAATCATACGCCGTTATCGTAAGCTGTGGCGCCAAAGCATAGTCGCCGTGCAAAAGGATACTCTGTGTACCATATCCGTCACCGACACGCTTAAGACTCTCTTTGTCAAAGACGGTATTGACTCTCCATAGATACGCTGCACTTAGATGCAGATGCGGTATCGCATCTTCAAAGAGAGATATCGCATCGAAGCTTTGCGGCATCTGGCGCCAATCGACACTGCCGACAAAGCGTTGATTGTCAAGCGTGATCATTTGACGCCCTACCCTGATACCTCTTTTTTGCGAAGTATAGTCGAGATACGCTTGTGTAATGCGCGTTTGCGTCGGATCCGCCACCACGTCGTATAGTCCACGATCGGCATCATTGCGCGAAAGATCCCAATACCTCCCCACTCCAAAGACACCTGTCAACGCGACATAAGCGCGAAGTGCTCGGGTGCCGTAAAGCGGCGCACCTACCCCAAGGTTTACTCTACCTGTGAGTGCCGAAGCGCTTTTGAGATCGTTTTTCGCATCGACATAGGTGTAGCGCATACGAAGCCCACCATCTACTTCTAACGGTGTAGCAGACTCTGTCTTATCGTCTACTTTCATACTTATGCTTGGAGATACTTTCGCTTCTGCCGTGCAGCTTTCAATCCGACCGCCCGCCGATAAAGATAGAGAGAGCAAGAGTAGATAAAGAAAAAAGCGCATGAGTATTCCTATAATAAAATTTCATAATTATTATAAGAAAACTATTGCTCTTTTCCTTTTGCAAGAGTGATCAATATTTCATCAAATCGATCATTGTATCAAGCCGAAAGCACTTTATAAAGCTGTCCCATGCCTCGAAAAATGCTCTTCACGATATGCGCTCATGCGCGATCTTATAGACCGCCATATCCTCCCGCTTGCCCACAACGATCACCTCGACGACAATGCGATCTTCAACGATCCGATAGACGATACGGATTTTTTTCTTGTCCACATAGAGTTTGCGAAGACCGGCGAGATTGTACCCGGCTTTATTGCCAAGCGGTGCGCCAAGCTCCGGAGAGGTTTGAAGCTTTTTAAACTGCTTAAAGACCAATTGACGTTGCGAGTGTGATAACTTGGTCAAATCTTTGACCGTAACATCCGGGTGTAAAATGATCTCATAGTGCATCTAAATCGATCCCGAAATATTCTGCAGACTCTTCGAGTGTCATATAGGCATCCTTAGATGCCTTGCTTCGCTCCTCGACAATCTTGGCAATCTCGATATGCTCCATCAGCTCATACGCCTCTTTGAGCCGCTCAAACTCCTCGATGTCGATGATGACTGCTTCGAGTTTGTTATTTTTAGAAATCGCAATCTTCTCTTTTTGGTGATCGATGATACTATTGAGTGTGGTAGAGAGGTTGCGTGCTAGTTCGGTCGCGGAGATGATCTCGTCTCGTCTGTAGGCTACCATCGTACATCCTTTATATTATGCGATTAATTATATGTATAATACTATGATAAATTCTCCTTGTCAAGTGATGCTCAGCGCATCAGGTCGGAGACGCTCTGCAAAGGCGCTTTTCCCTCGAAAAGCATCGCATAGACCTCACGGGCGATCGGCAGGTAGATCTCTTGCGCCTTGGCGATACGATAGAGTGCGGCGGTAGTGGGTACGCCCTCGGCGACCTCACCCAGTGCTTCGAGTATCGCATCGAGCCTCTTGCCTTCGGCGATCCCCAAGCCGATGCGATAGTTACGCGATAGCGGCGAGCTTGCGGTCAAAAAGAGATCGCCCGCCCCACCGAGCGACAAGAAGCTCTCCTCTTTGGCGCCGAAGCGCAACCCAAAGCGCGTCATCTCCACCAAGCCGCGACTTACCAGCGCCGCGCGGGCGTTGTTGCCAAGCTGCAATCCGTCGCAAACGCCCGCGGCGATGGCGATCACGTTTTTGTAGGCACCACTAACCTCCGCGCCGATAACATCATCACTAATATAGCCTTTGATAAAGTCCGGAAAGGCGTCGCTAAAGCAGCGCGCCGTCTCTTCGCTAACGGAACTTACCACCAATGCCGTTGGTAGCGACGCCATCACCTCTTTGGCAAAAGAGGGTCCCGAGAGAAATGCCAATCGTTCCGGCGGCAGATGCTCGGCATAGATCTCGTTTAAAAACGCGCCCGTTTCGGTCTCGATCCCCTTAGCGGCAACCAAGAGCTTTTGTCCTCTGTCGACAAAGTGTTCGCTTAGCCACGCTCTGACATGTTGCGCTGGCACGGCAACCACCAGATATTCGCGCTTAAGCGCCTCTTGCATCGAGACGAAATCGGGACGCTCTCGCGTCTGCCTTGAGGTAATGCAGACGCGGTTTTTCTGCGAAAAGGCATGCGCCAATGCGCTACCCCACTTGCCCGCACCGATGATCGCCATATCCAAGGTCACTATACCGCTCCTTTCAGTTTCGCCTCGAAATGATCGAGTGCCTCTTTCTTGCCGATACATATCAAGATATCGCCCGCATCGATCTTGTGTTTCACGCCGCGCGTGACGAAGATAAATTTATCGCCAAGCTCTTTGTCCACCATCCCCAGCAGCATCACCTCTTCGGAAGCAAAATCGATCTCTGCCGCAAGCACACCATCGACAAAAGAGCCGCTTGGCACCTCGAGTTCACGCAATACAAGCTCGCTCTCTTTGCCGATAAGGCTATCGAGGAGTTTGGTAGCGATGGGTTTATGTAAGAGATTGTGGACGCGGTTGGCGCTCACCTCGTACAGATCGATCACCTGTGACGCCCCTGCCATCCTTAGCTTTTGCGTCATGTGGATCGACGTTGAGATCGCCACGATCGTCACATCGGTATAGAGTGCGCGTAATGAAAGCGTGACAAAAACATTGAGGTGTTCATCCTCCATCACCGCAACGATGATATCATCCTCTTTGATGCCAAGCGCTTCAAGTTCGCTATCTTTGGTCACATCGATCGTGCGCACATGCGTGCATCCATCCTCCAGTGCTTCGTCGCGGTAACGCGCATCGGCAGTCACGATCTTGACGGCAAAACCCTCGGCACCAAGTCCGTGCGCCAGATACTTCCCGTGCTTGCCGTAACCGAAGATAAAGGCATTACGCATAATGCACTCCTGAAAAATAGCGTGCAAAGTACGCTACCGAGATCTTCAGGCCCATTACGACCAAGACATCCTCCTCCTCGAAGCGCAATGTCTTTTTGGGATTGAACAAAAAGGTACCGTTCAAACCGCCGCGCTGTACACCGATGAGCAAGAGCTTAAAACTCGCAAAGTCGACATCCGCTACCGATTTACCATGCAGTAGTGGCATGCGCTTGAGATGCAGCTCGTCGATGTAGGCGACATTGTGCCCCGTAAGCAAGGCGTGCAAGCCGTGATACATCACCGGTTTGGTGATCGCGGTAAGCAGCATGCGGGAGGTAACTTGGTTGGGCAGAAGCACATGGTCGGCGCCTGCCAAACGCAACTTACGCTCCATCGTCTCGTCACTGGCGCGGGCGATCACTACCGCTTCGCGCGAGAGGGATTTGGCGGTTAAGGCAATATAGGTGTTCTCTACATCATTCGGCGTTAGCGCCAAGACCGTCACGCGTGCATGCGGCACGAAAAAGCGTGCCATCACCTCGTGCCTACTTGCGTCATCGCAAATCGCTCGATACCCTTCGCGTAGCGCCTCCTCGACCCTTTCGCGATCTTTGTCGATGACGAGATACTTCTCTTGCGGTTTTTGGCGCAAAAACATCTTGCTCAGTTGCCCATAGCCGCAAATGATCAAAAAGGTGTCGTTCTTGCGGATCTCTTCGACGATACGGTGCTCTTTGAGCTCATGTAGCTTTTCCGAAAATGCCG
Organism: Campylobacteraceae bacterium; assembly: GCA_027083075.1. Taxonomy (GTDB): domain Bacteria; phylum Campylobacterota; class Campylobacteria; order Campylobacterales; family Sulfurovaceae; genus JALVPA01. Next base: position 146 of record JALWQQ010000129.1, on the reverse strand, counting down.
ATACGATCACCGACGTGACAAACGAGATCATCGCGATACCGCTGATGATGATCAGTACCGACACCGCCCTGCCTTGCGGCGTTACCGGCGCGATATCGCCGTAACCGACCGTCGAAATGGTTACGATCGCCCAGTAAAGCGCATCA
>JALWQQ010000128.1 GCA_027083075.1 Campylobacteraceae bacterium | reverse complement strand
TCGACTATCACGCGCAGATTGTCGATGCCGTAAGCATAGATCGCAGAGAGAAAGTGTTCGATCGTTGAGATAGAGCGCGACATATCCTCGCCGATCACCGTTGCCATCGTCGTATCGATCACCGCTTCATACGAGAGCGGTACATTCATCGCAATATCTTCGCGATAAAAGACGATGCCGCTGTTCGCTTCCAACGGCTCGAGTCTTAGACGTACCGCCTCTCCGCGATGCAAACCGATACCGACGACCTCTACGGGCTTGGCAATCGTACGTTGTCGCACATCCGCTCCTCTTGTTTTTGGGTGCCGATAGCAACCCATTTGCCCCATTATACCCAAAAAACGTGTGATTTTCGTGTAGAGACTTAGTCGCCGATCTTCTTCTCGGCCTCTTTGAGTACATCGGTGATATTGGTGCGTATCCATTTGGCATCGAACCACTCGACGGGACGCACCTCGACACCTTGCACCAAGACACCGAAGTGAAGGTGATCGCCGAGTGCCAACCCGGTCTTGCCGGTGTAGGCGATCACCTGATCTCTTTTTACCTCGTCGCCCGCTTCGACCAAAAGCTTCGAACAGTGTCCGTAGAGCGTATAGAGTCCCATGCCGTGGTCGATGATCGGCATATTGCCGTAGATGCCGTTCTTGTCGGCAAAGACCACTTTTCCGGGATTGGACGCATAGATGGGTGCATTTGCGGTACTTGCCAGATCGTAGCCCAAATGGTACGAGAGCGAGACCTCGTTCTCCTTCTCTTTATAGTAGTAGTGTCGCTCATCCCCGAAGCTTGCCACTTTGACGCTACGACGCAAAGGGTGAAAGGCTTGGATACGCCACGCTTCGATCGGCTCTTTCGAGACCTTTTGCGTATAACGGTGGATACGCGCCTCATTGGCAAGACGCATCTTTTCATTCACGGCTCTTAGTCTCTCTAAACGATCTTCGATACCGGCATATGCGGGTTCACTCGATGCCAATTCGGCGATCTTGCCGTCGATAAAGCGATCTTTAGCGGCGATATAGGAGACACGATAGCGGCGGTTTTTAAGATAGAGCGGCACATAGACCCTACGCTTGTTTCCCGCGGCATCGATGGCGACGGCTTCGGCACGAAAATGCTTTGCTTGAAAAGGCCATGCGAAGAGTACGGCATAGTAGCCCTCTTTTTTATAGGGTACTGCCTCGAAACGTCTGCCCGCCGCTTCGACATAGACCGCTTTGAGCGCCTTATCTTTTACCGACAAGACCGCCATGGCGCTTCCGCCTTGTGTGATCGCATAGCTATGAGAGAGGATCGTCACATCGGGCGGGCGCGTATCGACATCGACGTCGATACGCTTGGTCGTCTTGTTGCCCATCAGAAAGTTCCAAAGACTCTTGTCATGCAATGTCACCTGCAGACTCAAATGCTTTGCTTTCGGTTCCAAGTAGCCCTTGCCTTGCGGATAGGCGATCTTTAAATCCGCCTCGTTGCGCAGCCCTTCTATCCTCCCCTTGCCGATCACAACACGCTTCTCGCCGTCGCTCAACGTAACCTTGTAGCTTCCCAGGGCGCGATTGTCTCTCAGCTTTAGCGTAAGCGGACTGCGCAGGTTCCATGTGATGCGCTCGGGCGCCTCTATCTGCGGCGCCACCCTTTCGAAGTCGGGCGAAAAGTAGATATACGCACCGCCCGATAGAAGCGCTATGCTTAAGATACCGAACAACCACCGCTTGGCACCACCTCTTCTTCTGTAGCTTCGCCTCATACTTTATGCTCCGTTTCAAAGATAGTACTATCGATTTTTCGTAATATTGTATCGACTGTTTCTTCAAGCGAGCTTCCCGAAAGCTCAAAGCCCGCCGCCTGCTTATGTCCGCCCCCTCCGAAGGCTTCGGCGATGCGCGAGACATCCTCGCCCTTGCTTCGCAAAGAGACTTTAATCGTACCGTCGTCTCGTTCTATGGCGGTAACGGCGATACGCACGGTTGCCAAAGAGCGCGCATAGTCGACCACCCCCTCGATATCGGGCATCGTTGCGCCTGTTGCTTCGAAATCCTCCTTGCGCAAGGTCATGACCGCCACCGTCGCATCGCGATAGAGGCGTAAAGCGTGCAATGCACGCTCCAAGATCCGCAGTGACGCCAAAGAGCGGCGTTGGGTAAAGTTGCGTGCTGTCTCGGCGGGATCGCAGCCGAGAGCGGTCAACTCCGCTGCCGTACGGAAGACCTCTTCGTTAACCGTCGGCAAAGAGAAGTAGCGCGTATCGGAAAAGAGTGCGGCATAGAAGGCTTGCGCCGCATCGGCATCTATCGGGTAGAGCGCCTCGAAGAGTCGAAACGCCACCTGTGAACTTGCAGCATAGGTAGGCACGACGACATTGAGTGCGCCGTAATGTGTATTGCTTCTGTGGTGGTCGATATTGACGATCTTTTTGCCCGTCACATCAATACCCAATCGATCGACACTACCGCAATCACACGCGATCACCAAGGCGTTATCGAAGTCGATACGACGCTTGATCTTCTCAAAGCCTTCTAAAAAATCGAGATAGCGCGGCAGATCTCTACTCGGGTTGACGATCTCTACGGGCTTGTCCAGTGCTCGCTTGAGCGTCAAGTAGATGCCCAGCCCCGTCCCTAAGGTATCGGCATCGGGATTGATATGTGTCACTACCGTAACGGCGGGTGCTTCGCTCAACATTCGGCGCAAAGGCGCTACGGCGGCTTTGATCTCGGGGCGCATCCACTACCCTTCGACCCGCATCGAAAGATCGATCCACTGCGCTTGATGTATCATGCTGCCGCTACTGATCGCATCGACGCCGCAAAGCGCAATGTCGCGCACATTTTCCAAGCTGATATTGCCGCTTGCTTCCAAAAGGATATGCGGATAGTGTGCGTTACGATATGCTACCACCTCTTTGATCGCCTCAGGCGGCATATTGTCACACATTACGATATCGGCACCTGACCGCATCGCCCGCTTGACGGCATCGAGATCTTCACACTCTATCTCTACTTTTGTCGTAAAGGGTATCTTGCGGCGCACCTCCTGCATGAAGCGCTGTAGATCGTCGATCGTACGCAGATGGGTATCTTTAAGCATCAGACAGTCATCTAAGCCCATGCGGTGATTGAGTCCGCCGCCGCAGCGCACCGCATACTTCTCGAAGTTGCGCAAAAGCGGTCTGGTTTTGCGCGTATCGAGCATCTTAACACCCGTATCGGCAATCCTTTCGACAAAGCGCGCTGTTAAGGTAGCGATCGACGAGGCGTGCAGCGCGATATTGAGCAGGGTGCGCTCTAAGCTCAGTAGCGTCGTGCTCTCTCCTTGTATCTGCACCAAACGCATCCCTGCCGAGAAGGCTTCGCCGTCGTCAATCTGCCACGAAAGCGTAACGCCGTAGTGCTCCGCCGCCGCATCAAGATAGTAGCGTCCTGCAAAGACACCGTCGCTTTTGGCAAGAATATAGGCGGATACCTCTTTGCTTTCGGCAACCCGCGCAAAGAGATCGCCGCGCCCCAAGTCTTCCGCTAATGCCGCCTTGACAAAGGCTATCGCTTCCTCTTTGATCATTGTACCGCCAGCATACGCTCGAGTGCCAGATTGGCATACTCGATCGTCTTTTCGTCCACTTCGATCTCATTGATCGGCGCACCATCCTCGATCGATTTGAGGGTGCGGTAGAGATCTTCAAGCGTCGTCTCGTTCATCGTCGGACACTCGGGTTTGGTCGATGAGAGTACATAGGTGTTCTCTTTGCGCATTCGGTGTACCAGATTGTACTCGGTGCCGACCGCCACCTTTTGCTCGGGATCGAGTCCGTTGACATATTTGATGAGTTGCGATGTCGAACCGACGAAATCGGCGATCTGCACGACACTCGGATCGCATTCGGGGTGTACGGCGATCTTGATACCGGGGAACTTACGGCGATAGAACTCTACATCTTTGACACTAAAGAGTTGATGCACCGAACAAAAACCGTTGAAACAGATCACATCCGCCTCGTTGGGATCACACTCTCCTTCACCGATAACGCAAGACTTGAGCCCCATCTGTATCGCAAAGTTCTGCCCCAAACAGCGATCGGGCACAAAGAGGATCTTTTTGCCGCTCTCAAGCCCTTTTTGGATGATCTTGTAAGCGTTGGAAGAGGTACAGACAAGTCCTCCCATCTCACCTACTTTCGCCTTGACCGTCGCATCGGAGTTGATGTAGGTGATGGGCAAGATATCCTCTTTGGCGATGCCGTGCTTGACCATATAATCGACCGACTCGTCAAAGTAGCTGCCGTCGATCATCCGTGCCATCGCACAACAGGCGATCTTGGGCATCAAGACACGCTTGTGCGGCGCGATCACTTTGACACTTTGCCCCATAAAGCCGACACCGCAAAAGACGACCCACGGGTTGTCGTCAGCCTTACACTTGCGCGCCAGCTCCAAGCTATCGCCGGTGATGTCCGCCATCTCGAAGACTTCATCGCGTTGATAGTAGTGCGCCACTACCGTAACGGGTAGCTCGCGCTTGAGGCGCTCTATCTCGGCACGATAGTCGATCGCCTCTTTTGCTTCCGTAGCAAATGTCATGCGAAAACCTCTCTTTCGGGAACTTACGACGATTTTATCCAAAATCGGTTAATATTACATATCTTAACATAGCATGGAATACACATGACACTTCTACAAACCCCTCTATGGCTCTATCTGTTAACCTATCTCGTCTCGGGTATCCCCTTTGGCTACCTGCTTGCCAAACGTTTTGCCGATGTCGATATCAAAAAGGAAGGCAGCGGCAATATCGGCGCAACCAATGTGCTACGCGTCGTGAAGGCAAAAGATCCGCTTCTTGCTAAAAAACTGGGTGCAACTACGCTCTTTCTTGATGCGATCAAAGGTGCGCTCTTCATACTGCTTGCCAAGGCATTGGGCTTTGGCGAAACGGTACAGTGGACGATCGCCGTTTTAGCGGTATTGGGGCACTGCTTTTCGCCCTTTTTAAAATTCGAAGGCGGCAAAGGGGTTGCGACAGGCTTCGGTGTACTGCTGACGCTGCTTCCGCTTGCTTCACTGATCGCCCTGATCGTCTGGGGAATTGTCGCCAAGGGGCTCAAGATCTCGTCACTCTCTTCTCTTGCCGCATTGCTTACACTCATTGTTGCCGGTTTTATGCTCTACCCAAAAGCGCCGCACGCACCGCTTTTGATCATCGCCTTTATCGTCTTTTACAAACATATTCCTAACCTCAAAAGGCTGCTCTCCAAGGAAGAGAAGGCGGTGGTATGACCATCGAGATAGAGAACTTGGAGTTTGCCTGCATCATCGGTATCTTACCGCAAGAGCGCACCGAAGCGCAACGCGTGATCCTCGATATGCGTATCACTTACGACTACAAAGAGGGCGCTTATCTTGACTATGCACAGATCATAGCACAAAGCGAGTCGCTTCTAAAAGAGAAGAGGTTTTACCTGATCGAAGAGGCGCTCGAAGCGCTTCAAACAATGCTTCTAAAAGAGCACCCCTCCATCGAGCACCTACGTATCAAACTTAGCAAACCCGACATCCTACC
>JALWQQ010000127.1 GCA_027083075.1 Campylobacteraceae bacterium | reverse complement strand
TTGTAGAGTTCGTGTGCATCGATCTTTGCAAAATGGGGCTTGAGTTCGTTACCCGTACCGAAGATCGCAACGATCGGTTTACGATGGACGCTCAGGTGTGTTACCCCCTGTGTTGCAAGCGCGGCGATCGTATAGCTTGTCAGCTGCTCACCTTTGCGAAGCAGCATATCGCCGACGGCAATATCTTCACCTCGTTTGCGTATGAAGTTGCCCTTTTTGATCGTCTCGGGCAGCACAACGGTCGTGCCGTCGCTTTCGCACGCCTCGATAGGTACGATCGCCTCACACCCTTGAGGTATCGGCGCGCCGGTCATGATCTTGTGTGCGCTTTGCGGCGTCAGTGTCACATCGGCGCGGTCACCGGCGTAGATATGTGCGGCGATCGACACACGCTTGCCGGCATCTTCGCAACAGACGGCAAAACCGTCCATCGCCGAGTTATCAAAGCGGGGCAGGGGGTAGACCGCTTCGATCTCTTGAGCACTTACCCGTCCTATCGCGGACTCTATCGGAAGCAGTTCGGTACCAACGGTGATACCGTTTTTCTCTATCGTTGCTAACGCCTCTTCAACACTGCACGCCATCGTTTACCTTTTTTTACTAAGATGACAAAAATTATAGCAACGAAGGCTTTAAGATGATGGTAGGCGAGATACTCACGGCGCATAGTGTATTGGTCAAAGCCTTTTTGGCATTTATTTTGACGGGCTTGATCGTGGTGCCTTTGATGAGTCGGCGCAACCCGTTGGGATTTCGCAAGGCAAGCTTTATCTATACGATGATCTTTCAGGCGCTGGCAACGATGATCGCCTTTAGCGGTATCGTGGCGATCTTTGTCGGAAAACTGCCATGGAGTGCGAGTACGATCGTGATGATCGTCGCTTGGGTAGCGTTGATGTATATCGAGATCAAAAAGTATAAACTGATCAAGCATGCCAATGTGCAAAAAGAGAGCACCTTTGCGTTACTGAGAGGCGCGTTTGTCAAGATAGGGCTTTTGGAGCTGCTGCTTGTGGCGATGGTGGTAGTGATGAAGGTCTTGGAGTTCAAGGGCATACTCAAGCTTAGTTAGACGATGCGTTATCTCTTTGATGAAAGGGCGGGAGATGCCGAAAGGGTGATCGAGGGCGATAGCTATCGCTATCTTTTCAAGGTGCGCCGCCATAGGGTCGGCGAGACGATCGTGCTTAGAAATCTACGTGACGGCATCGCCTATAGCTACCGCATAGAGACGGTAGAGAAGAGGCGCGCCGTATTGCGCCTGCTTGATGCGCAAACGTTGCGCGTCGCCGCATCGCGTTATCTGCACATCGCTTGGTGCATGATCGACCCCAAGCGGATCGAAAAGCAACTGCCTTCGCTTAACGAGATGGGGGTGTCGCAGTTGAGCTTTATCTACTGCGAGCGCTCTCAAAAAGATTTTCGTCTCGATGCTAAGCGTTTGGAGAAGATATTGCTCAACGCCTCGCAACAGTGTGGTAGAAGCGAGATGATGCAGCTTGCTTTCTATCCGACGCTCGATGCCTTTTTACAAGAGCACCCCGAGACTTATCTACTTGACTTTGCGCCGGATGCTTCACTGAGTTCGCCCGATATCGAAACGGTATTGGTCGGTTGCGAAGGTGGCTTTACCGAGGCGGAGCGCAGACGTTTTACGGGACGCATTGTCGGCTTCGATACGCCGCTTATCTTGCGAAGCGAGAGTGCCGCATGTGCCGTTGCCGCAAAGTTATTATTGTAGTAAACCCTTCGATATGTTAACAAAACGCTAACCTACCGTTTACAAACGGATTATGCCTCCATTGTTATAATTCTCGTATAACTATTATGCAAGGAGGGCAAAATGAAAAAGATAGCAGTTGTAATGCTTGCGGTCGGTTCCTTTCTCTTTACGGCTTGCGGCGGAGGATCCGACAATAACGGCGCTTATGAAAACAATGAGCATTTTCCCGGTGCATTGCCCGGAAACAGTAGTACTCCGAGTACGGCACCAAGCGCAAGGATTACCGGTACGGTTCCCGGAACCTATATAGAGGCATATTGTGACGACGGTACCTATGCGCATACCGTCTCGAACAACAATGGCACCGTACAGCATCCGTTTTCACTACAAGTTCCGATCAATACGCCTTGTAGATTGGTAATGACTACCAATCCTAACAATCCCACCCAGCGTGTTGTTACACCCGTGAAGATCAATGGGAAAAGAGCGATTAAAATAAGTGGCGATAGTGACTTGGGCTATGTCGATCTTCCGGCAACTTATGCTCAGGCAAATGATAGAAACGGCGATCATCTCAATGATCAACCCGTCAATGTAGTACCCGTTTCGTTGCAGGGTGATGCGCTGGATGATCAAAACAACCCGTTTGACAGAGACGGTAACGGTCTTCCCGATAGCGCCGAAGACAGAAACGGCGACCATACACCGGACGGATGGGAGGATCGCAACGGCAACGGTCGACCGGACATCATGGATGATACTAACGGAAACGGAAGAGTCGACGGTATAGAAAATGTCGAGAATGGTATGGGCGACACTAACGGGTATTGATATGCTGTTGTGTCGCATCGGCACTTTTTAATGTTTCGGCTTCAGCGATTTTTCTTCAAAACCCCTATCGAAGTATAAAATTATGCTATGATATCTTCCGCACTGCGGTAAAAGTAAGCAGGATGAGTATTGGATGTCGGACGGTATATTATTGGAAGCACAGGGTGTGGCACATGCATTTGATTATCCTCTCTTCGAAGAGGTATCGTTGACGCTTCGCGGCGGTGAGAGTAAGGCGATCACCGGACGTAGCGGATCGGGCAAGTCGACGCTATTGCATATCTTTTCGACCTTTTTAGCGCCTCAAAAAGGAACGGTGAGGCTCTTCGGACGCGATATCTATACACTAAAAAATGCCGAAGTAGAGGCGTTGCGCCGCTTCGATCTTGGGATCGTCTTTCAATTTCACTATCTCTTTAAGGGGATGACCGGCAGGGAAAATCTCGAAGTCGCAACGCTGTTGGCCAAACGTGAGATAGACCCGTGGCTTTTGGAGCGGCTTGAGATCGCCGAGGTGATCGACCGTAAGATCGGAGAGCTCTCGGGTGGTCAGCAGCAGCGCGTTTCGATCGCCCGTGTTTTGGCAAAGAAGCCGCGCATCCTCTTTGCAGATGAGCCGACCGGCAATCTTGACAAACAGACCGCCGCTTTGGTGATCGATGTACTCAAGGCGTATGTTGCAAAAGAGAATGCCGGGTTGGTGTTGGTAACGCATGACGAGGAGATCGCCAAGGGGTGTGATGCGCACTATCGTTTGCGCGACAAGCGCTTAAGCCCTGTTGTTTAGCCGACCTCTTTGGCTTGGGCGATAAGTACATCTTCGATGAGTTTGTCTATATCGCCGTCGAGTATCGCATCGACATTGGTATAGGCTTGGTTGCTACGGTTATCTTTGACTTGACGGTAGGGCTGCAAGACATAGGAGCGTATCTGGTGTCCCCAGCCGATATCGCTCTTTTCGATGCCGTCGAGTTTGGCTTGCTTCTTGGCAAGTTCGTATTCGTAGAGGCGGGATTTGAGCATCTTCATCGCCGAAGCTTTGTTTTTGTGTTGACTACGGTCGTTTTGACACTGCACGACGATGCCTGTAGGGATGTGGGTGATGCGGATCGCCGAGTCGGTGGTGTTAACATGTTGTCCGCCCGCACCGCTTGAGCGGTAGGTGTCGATGCGGATATCCTTCTCTTCGATCTCTATCTCGATATCATCGTCGATCTCGGGCGAAACCATCACCGAGGTAAAAGAGGTGTGGCGTTTGGCATTGCTATCAAAAGGACTGATACGCACCAAGCGATGGATACCGTTTTCGGCTTTGAGATAGCCGTAGGCGTTTTCGCCTTTGATGATGAAACTGGCATCTTTGATGCCCGCCTCTTCGCCCGGCTGGTAGTCTAAGACCTCTACTTTGAAGTCGTGTCGCTCCGCCCAGCGTAGATACATTCGGTAGAGCATGCTCGCCCAATCTTGCGACTCCGTACCGCCCGCACCGGGGTGGATCGTGACGATAGCATTGTTGGCATCGTGCTCACCGCTGAGCATCATCTGCACCTCAAGTGCTTTGATATGCGACTCCAAACTCTCGGCATCCTCAAAGAGCATCTCGAGCGTCTCGTCATCGTTTTCGCTCTTGGCAAGTTCAAAGTACTCTTTGGCATCCTCGAGTGCCGCCTTGGCATCGTCGTAGGTTGCCAGTATGCGCTCCGTTTTGGTCTTCTCTCTCGAGATGGCACCCGCCTTGGCGGCATCGCTCCAAAAGTCGGGTGATTGCTGCATCGCCTCTATCTCTTCGAGCCTCTCTCTAAGCGACTCGGGTTTTACGATATTGGTGATGTTGTGCATCTTGGTCTCAAGCCGCTTGAGCAGCTCACCGTATTCGTATGCATCCATAGCGTCTATGCCTTACTTTTTTAACGCTATTTTATCCAAATCAAACCTCATCGACCCTGTTTTCTATCACCATTTTCGGGTTGAGCTTCTCCACCGAAGGTACGGCAAGTACGGCAAGCAGATCGCGCAAGCCTTTGATAAACGCATCGTGATAATTGGCAACGCTTTGCGCCTTGTTTTGTACCAAAAACTTACTGCGTTTGGCTTCATTCATCGTAGCAAGCCCGACGGGGCAGTGCCTGCCGCCCGCACCCGAACATTCGCGCGCACGGATGCAGCCTGCCGCGATCATAAAACCGCGTGCAATATTGACAAAATCGGCGCCGTGTGCAAAAAGCAAGGCGGCATCGTCAGGCGTAAGCACCTTCTCTGCGGCGATGATCTTGAGCTGTGAACGCAGATCGTACGCGTGCAAAACCTCATCGACGATCAAGAGTGCATCGCGAATGCTTAGACCGATGCGGCTCATCATCTCTAACGGTGCGGTAGCCGAGCCCCCGTCTCCACCGTCGATCGTGATAAAGTCCGGAAGCGACTTGCCCTCATCGAGGCGTTGACGCATCGCTACGGCGTAGCGTTCGAAGTTTTCACGATCGGAGATGACGATCTTAAAGCCGACAGGCTTGCCTGAGAGCTCTTGCAGCCGGGCAACGAAGTCGAGAAGTTCCGCTTCGCTGCCAGCATAAGGGAAGCGGTTGGGACTAATGAGATCTTTGTGTGGCTCTACGCCGCGATAGTAGGCGATGTCGTCACTCACTTTAGCAGCAAGGAGTTTACCGCCTGTTTGTTTGGCGCCTTGGGCGATCTTGATCTCCGTCATGCGACAAAAGCGCATCACCTTTTTGTAGCGCTCTTCGTCAAATCTTCCCTCTTTGTCGCGTACACCGTAAAGTCCGCTGCCGATCTGAAAGACGATATCGGGCAGTGTCTCGGGCACCCCTTCAGGGAAATACTCCAATGGCGCTTCCCAATCGATGCGATAGAGATGCAGACTCTCTTTGTCGAAGATGAAAGTACCCTTATCGGGACGCCTGAGCACCATATCGCGATAGAGTCGCTCGGCGCTTTCGGCGTTGATCACTCTGCAAACGATACGATAGATGCTACGCGCAAAC
>JALWQQ010000126.1 GCA_027083075.1 Campylobacteraceae bacterium | reverse complement strand
ATCGACGGTAATGAGCGGAATATCCAGCATCGCAAACATCTCTTGTACCTGCTTCGCTTCGTCTTTGCGTAGCAGACCATGATCGACAAAGACGCAGATGAGCTGCTCTTTGGGCAACGCTTCGTGCAGCAGTGCGGCTACGACGGAGCTGTCGACACCGCCGCTTACGCCGCAGAGCACCTTGCCCTTGCCTACCTGTTTGCGAATATCGGCGATCTTTTCTTTGGCAAAGCTGCCCATGTTCCAGTCGCTACTGCAGCCGCAGATCGTCTTGGCGAAGTTTTTGAGCATCGTCACGCCCGCTTCGGAGTGGTGTACTTCGGGGTGAAACTGAAAGGCATAGATGCGGCGCGCCTCGTCGGCAATGGCAGCGTAGGGCGAGTTGTCACTCACGGCGATCGCCTCGAAGCCTTCGGGTAGAGCCTCGGCGCGGTCGCTGTGGCTCATCCAGACGATGCTGCCGCTTGGCACATCGGTAAAGATAGGCGTATCTACTTTGATGATCTCAAGCTCAGCCTTGCCATATTCGTGTCGGTTAGCGGGCACGACCTTGCCGCCGAAGTGGTGCGTGATCAGCTGCATACCGTAGCAGATGCCCAAGATCGGCAAGCCGAGATCCCAGATGCCTTCATCGGGCTTGTAGGCATCTTCGGCATAGACCGAGGCGGGCCCACCCGAGAGGATGAGTCCTTTGGGGTTGCGTGCTTTGATCGCTTCAAGCGGTTCACGATAGGGCACCACCTCGGTGTAGATGCCCGATTCGCGCAATTTACGTGCGATAAGCTGGGTGTACTGTGAGCCGAAATCAAGAACGACGATAGGAACCTCTTTGCGCATGATCTATCCTAAGTGTAGAACGATAAATTGTAGATACCAAACGGCAATCGAGAGGATATAGCCCGCCAAGACCGTCCACGCATATTTCATATGCGAACTAAAGGTGTAGATGCCGTGCAGTTTGCCCATTACACCGACACCGGCTGCAGAACCGAAAGAGATCAACGATCCGCCGATACCGGCTGTCATGGTGACCAGCATCCATTGGGCGCGATCTTCAAGTCCTGTGCCCATCGGAGGATTGGCTTTGAGCACCGCCGACATGACGGGTACATTGTCGATGACGGCAGAGACAAAGCCAACCAGCACATTGACGACGGTAGCGCCGAGACTATCGTAAAGCTCGGTAAAGTAGTCGAGATATCCCAAAAAGTGCAGACCGCCGACTGCCGCTAAGATCCCGAAGAAAAAGAGCAACGTATCGTTTTCGATCTTGGCGATCCATGAAAAGGCATTGAGGTGGGTAGGTGTCGGGCTTTGGTTGATGTAGTAGACATAGATTTTAAGCAGTGCCAAACCGAACATCATTCCCCACATTGCAGGTAGATGTAGCAGTTGGTGCGACAGTACCGCCGTAAAGATGGTAAAAGCAAAGAGCCCGATGATCGTCTTGCCCCCTTCGCCGATCTCGACCTTTTTCTCGTCGGCATGAAAGGGCGGCGTACCGTCGGGGACATAGCGACTTAGTAGCCACGCCGTTAAGAACCAGCCCAAAAAGGCGGCGGGGAAGAGAAAGAGAAACTCACTAAAGGCGCCTTTGCCTGCGATCCAGACCATCAGTGTCGTGATATCACCGAAGGGTGACCACGCACCCCCCGCATTGGCGGCAACGACGATGTTGATCGCGCCGGGTACGAGGAAGTTGCGGTTCTCTTTATCGATCGTAATCAATACGGTAGAGAGGATCAGTGCTGTCGTAAGGTTGTCGGCAACGGGCGAGATAAAGAAAGAGAGCAGCCCTGTGATCCAGTAGAGTTTTTTGTAGGTGTAGCCGTTAGAGACCAAGCGGTAACGCAGTGCCGAAAAGACACCGCGATCGATCATTGCCTCGATATAGGTCATCGCCACATAGAGGAAGAAGAAGATCTGTGCGATCTCTCCGATAAGATGCTCTACCTCGTGTTCCAGAGGCTTGGCATCGAGTCCATTGAGGGCAAAGTAGATGCCGATAAGCATAAAGATGCCGGTACCTGCCAGAAGTGCCGGTTTGGCTTTGTTGATGTGGTATTTATCTTCGCTGGCGATAAAGTAGTAGCCCACTACAAAGATGATCAGCGAGACGATGCCCACCCAGCTGTGTGTCAAATGCATCAGATCGTGCATGCGTTTCCTTTAGTTGTCGTTTTCGACATAGTGTGATCCAAGAGACTCTTTTCGAGTCAACGCCGCTTCGGCGATGGCTGAAGCGGTATTGAGTCGCAACTGCAACAATCGCCCGATCTCTTTGTTGCGCATATCGTAGATGAGGTGCTTGGCTTCTAACATCCCTTTGGGGGTGCGAATGATGCCGAGATCCTCCCACATGATTTCGCGCAAGCGGTGTTTGTAGCTCTTGTCGTTTTCTTTGTGCAGAATGTTACCATAATCCTTCTCAAAGCGCGGTGCCGAGACGGCGGTGTGCGTTTTGCCCAACAGATGTGTTACGGCTCGTTTCGCAAAGACTACGCCCTCAAGTAACGAGTTAGAGGCGAGGCGATTGGCGCCATGCACGCCGGTGCGCGCTGCTTCGCCGATGACATAGAGCCCCTCAATGCCCGGAATACAGCCGTTGTGATCACATTCGATGCCACCGTTGGCGTAGTGAAACGCGGGTGATATCGGCACACGATCTTGCGGGAAGTGGTAACCGAGTGCGGCGAAGGTGCGGGTGATATTGGGGAAGCGTTCGTGAAACTGTTTCTCTTCGAACATCGAAAAGTCCAGATAGACCTCTTTGCCCGTCTTGCGTTTGTAGTCGAAGATGCCGCGGGCGACAATGTCGCGCGAGGCGAGTTCGCCACGCTCGTCATACTCAAATAAAAAGCGATGCCCCTCTTCGTCAACCACATGCGCTCCTTCGCCGCGCAGTGCTTCGGTGAGCAACAGTTTGCGTGCAAAGGGGGTTTTGACAAAGACGGTAGGGTGAAACTGCATAAACTCCATGTCTGCCAGTGCGATCCCTTTTTCGACGCAGATGCCGTGAATGTCGGCGCTGACTGTGCGCGAATTGGTATTGTAGGCGTAAAGCGATCCGACGCCGCCGCTGGCGATAATGACATCGTCGGCGTAGATGGTGGTCGGTTCGTAGTTGACGGTTGCTTTGACCCCATAGCAGCGGGCATTTTCGATGAGCAGATCGTAGACCAACGTATTTTTTTGGAGTTGGTGTTTGTTTTGCGCCATCATAAACAGATGCATATAGCGTCCCGTTGCATCGCCGCCGGCATGCAAGATGCGCGCAACCGAGTGTGCCGCCTCTTTGGTATAGAGTAGCCTCCCTTCGCTATCGCGATCAAACGCCATGCCGCGTTTGATCAGTTCTGGTGTTGTCTCCAAAGAGGTGCGCGAGAGGATCTCGACCGCCTCTTTGTCATTATGAAAGGCTCCTGCTTTAAGGGTGTCCGAGACATGTAGCGGTACATCCGTTTCATCGAGTGCCGTAGTCATCCCCCCTTGGGCATAAAAGGTGTTGCACTCCCACGGAATATCTTTACAGAGCACCAAGACCTTTTTACTTGCGGGTAATGAAGCGGCGGCGTAGAGTCCCGCGATGCCCGCACCGATGATAATCACGTCATATTTTTGCAAGCGATATCCTTTGGGATAACGGGGTTACCGTTTGCTTGTCATTGTAGCCAAAAAGGGCTAATGTTTTTGATGCTTCTCTTTTTTGGCAACCCATACGGGATCGGTTTTGTAACCGCAACCTTGTAGTAGCGAACAGCCCAAGAGTGCTATAATAACAAGATGATAAAAGGTATCGATACGATTTTGCAAGATCTTAGCCTCCGTTACGAGTTTCGGGCGCTGTCGCGCCATCGTTGCTATCGGCGTTTTCTTTCTATGCTTTCGCCAAAACACCGCCGTGCCGTCGCCTTTGTCTATGTGCGCGACGCAACGCTCTTCGTTGCACTAAGGCACCCCGGTTTTAAGATGGAGTTGGATTATAACCGTGACTTGCTAAAAGATCTATGGCGTATGCTTCAAAAGCACGATGATGATTGTAGCACGATAGAGGTAAAGCGTGTGCGCATCTTCCATAGTAGATACCATCCGCTTGAAGTTGGCGAGAGGGGTGTAATGACTACGGTTCCATGCTATAGCGAAAAGGCTACGGGGAACTTTGTACTGCCTGCGGGTGACGAGGCGCTTCGCAAACGTTTTGAAAAGATTGCAAGCCGCATCAAAGAGCAACACGATGCTTGAGACGATCCGATCCTTGCCGGATAAGCCCGGTATCTATCAATATTTCGATGCGCAAGGCAGGCTACTCTATGTAGGGAAAGCCAAATCGCTTAAAAAGCGTGTCAAGAGTTACTGGCGCTTTTCGCCCGATTTTCGTCCCGCTTCCGGTCTCGGCGCACGCATTACGATGATGCTGCACGAGACGGTACGCTTGGAGTACATCGTCGTTGAGAGCGAAGAGGATGCGCTGATACTCGAAAACTCGCTCATCAAGCAGCTCAAACCCAAATACAACATCCTTTTGCGCGATGATAAGACCTATCCCTATCTCGTGCTTGACGAAAAGCAAACCTTTCCGCGCTTCGAGATCACCCGTAAGGTGCGAAACGAGAAAGGGCTTCGCTACTACGGTCCCTTTCCCGGCGGTGCGCGCGATCTACTCGATGCGCTCTATGAACACTACCCCTTGGTGCAAAAAAAGGGGTGTCTGCGCGAAGGTAGGGCGTGTCTTTTTTATCAGATCGAGCGCTGCTTGGCGCCATGTGAAGGGCGGGTAAGCCCCGAAGCCTACCGCACTATCGTCGAAGAGGCGCACGAGGCGATCCTCAAGCGTACGCCGCTGTTAGAGAAGATGGAGCAAAGGATGTTGCGCCTTGCCGCACAAGAGCGCTTTGAAGAGGCGGCAAAGTTGCGTGACGGTTTGGAGCGCATACGTACCCTACATATCCGTTCCGAGATCGATCTGGCAAAACGGATCGACGTCGATATCTTTGCAATACAAGCGGGCGCGAAGCGCGGAGTAGCGGTTAAGATCTTTATGCGCGAGGGTAAGATCGTCTCTTCGGGTTATCACTACTTTCGTCATGTCGAACTCTTCGATTGCGCCGAAGCCTATCGCCAAACGTTGCTTGATTTTTACAGCGTCGACAGACCGCCGCTCTGTAGTGAGATCATCGTAGCAGACGATTTTGAAGCGCGCGAAGCACTGGCGCAAACGCTGAGCAAGCGCTTTGGCAAAACGATCCGCATCGTCCACCCCAAGCGCGGTGCCAAGGCGAAGCTTGCCGCCTTGGCGCTGCGAAACTGTGAAGAGCTGTTGCGTAAAGAGCAAAACGAAGGTAGCGACGAGATCGTCGATGGGGTCGCTTCGCTTTGTGCACTACAGCGTAAGCCGTATCGCATCGAGGTTTTCGACAACTCTCATCTGCAAGGAGCGGCAACGGTTGGCGCCATGGTGGTACAAGAAGAGGGGGTGTGGCAAAAGGATGCCTACAGACGCTACAAACTCGAAGCCAAGGATGAGTATGCACAGATGGAGGAGCTCTTGCGCCGCCGCATCGCCTCTTTTCCCGAAAT
>JALWQQ010000125.1 GCA_027083075.1 Campylobacteraceae bacterium | reverse complement strand
GCATCCTCTATCGTACTTAAGCGATGCGCCACCACAAAGGTGATCATTCCATCCTTGAGTTCGGATAGGGCGGCTTGTATCGCCGCTTCACTTTTGTTATCGAGTGCCGAAGTCGCCTCGTCCAAGATAAGCACTTCGGGTTCTTTATAGAGTGCGCGCGCCAATGCGATGCGTTGCCGCTGTCCGCCGCTTAAGTTTCCGCCGCCCTCCTCCAAGAGCGTATCGATACCCTGGGGTAAGGCAGAGACAAACTCCCAAGCATGCGCCTTTTTGAGCGCTTCGATCACCCTTTCTCTATCCGGTGTTTGCGCATAGGCGACATTTTCGGCGATCGTATCGTTAAAGAGATAGATACGCTGGGTGACATAGGCTATCTTTCGATGCAATGCCCCCATATCAAACTCACGGATATCGACACCGTCGATCTTTATCCTCCCCTCGCTAGGGTCATAAAAACGCACCAAGAGATTAACAAAACTGCTCTTGCCTGCACCGCTATCGCCTACCAAAGCGTACACTTTTCCTTTTTTGGTAGAAACATCGATAGAGCGCAGTACCGGTAGCTCATCGTAACTTAACGACACCCCTTCAAATACGATCGTATCGATCTTTCCAAGTTTCCTATCGCCGGAAACAATATCTCTCTTATGTTGCAGCAGTGCATCTACCCGCTCTGTTGCCGCTACGGCATCTTGAAGCTGGTTATGAACAGCGGAGAGCTTTTTAATGGGATCATATAGCAAAAAAAGTGCCGTAAAAAAGGCAAAGAAGCTACCCACACTCATCACACCACTCATCACCTCTTTGGCACCGACATAGATAGCAAAAGCGATGGCTACGGAACCGAAGAGCTCCATCACCGGTCCCACAAGCGCTTGCACTTTTGCCTGCTTCATGCTATAGCGAAAAAAGTTGCGGTTTTGCTCTTCAAAACGCTCCTGCTCAAAGCGTTGCGAAGAGTTTGCCTTGATCGTTTCGATATTGTGAAAGATCTCATTCAGACGCGCGCTCATATCCGAAGCGCTCTCTTGAGAGCGAAGCGAATAGCGCTTCATACGCCTTGCCAATATCTGCAAAGGCAGAAAAGCCAGCGGCATAATCACCAAAAAGTAAAACGCTAGTTTAGGACTAAGCCATATCACATAAGCGACCAAAAAGAGTACCAGCAAGAGATTGATGATCAGTAACGGTATCATTGAAGAAACTACCGTCTGTATGCGCATCACGTCCGCCGTAATGCGACTCAACAATTCCCCGCTGCGCATAGATGTCAGATCCGCCATATCAAGTCGCATGATATGCGATGAGAGCTTGTCGCGCAAGCGACGCACGATATCGCTACCGATATAAACCGTATAGTATGTCTGTATAAATCGACCGACCGACTTGATCGCAAAGACCGCCACAACACTTAACGGCAACAGATAGAGCAACACACTCTCTTTGGCGATAAAAAGCTTATCGAGTACCGGCTTAAGCAGGTGAGCCGATGCAGTAGTACCTGCCGCATAGAGGATACTGCCGATAAAGACAAGCAAAAAGTGCCGCTTATAAGAGGCAAAGTAAGGAAGATAGTAGTGTATAAGCCACTTCATCTTTGTTCTACGCTGCCTCTATTATTTGCGTTATGAACTGATTCTTCAGAAGGAGTATCCCGTTTACCATCTTGGATTTTTTGCAGTTTGCCCAAAAGATACGTTAATGTTGTAACATAAAAAACAGACTCGTATTCATATCCCAATTCACCATGAGTAATACCCAAGACCATATAAGAAAGCACAACCAATATGCCCGCCATGCCCATATACTTCTCATCCCTCGATCGATCCTTTGCTTTGTAAAAAAGCGAGATGGGCACCAAATAGAGTGCCATCAATGCTATATATCCGATGATGCCGCTGTTGACAAGTGCAGTGATATATTCATTATGCAGTTGAGAGAAACCCCTAATAGCTTTTGCAGCTTCCGGATTACAAATCTCTGCAACTACTTGCGGTCCGGCATGGTAACCATAACCAAGGATGGGATGCTTTACAAAAGCTTTAAGCCCCCCCGTATACATCTCCAACCTATAAGGAATGGAGCCGACAACCCTTGTTCCGTTATACCATTGCTCTACCGAATCAACTATCCTGAGCAATCTCGATTTTGTATCGGAGCTAAACGCTAAAGCAAAAGAGGCTAAGAGAAATATTACGAAAAAGAGTATTGCCAATAATTTTTTTTGCTTGTTCTCTCCAAAAAAAGAAAAAACCCAATAAGCCAGAAAAAGTACGATAAAGAATGAAATTAGAGCACCCCTGGAGCCCGATAGTACAATACCGATAGCCGATGCAATCAAAGCGAGAAACATGGTAATGTTCTCTTTTTTTTGTCCAAAAAAATAGAAAACACCCACCGTGACAACAACAGCCATAACACAAAGCATGTCTGCGTAGGTATTCGGGTTATACATTCCGGCAGCCCTTGAAGTTCCGGTAACAATCCTATCGATTAGCGCGACCGAGAAAGCCAAAAAAATTCCTGCCGCATTAAGATACAAAAACCTGCGAAACGAAATATCCAAAAGGTAAACGGTTGATGCAACAAGCGGCACCACCGCAAAATATGCCATCCTGCCAAGATGGTCATAAGCACTATACGGAGTATCTTTAAAAACGATCGAAAGAACCGCAGTAACCACATAGGCTATGGAAACCAACGAAAATAGCACAAAATTTCTTTTATGCATAAAGTCTATTTTTGTTATGAAGAACAATCCCAATATTGCCAAAAGATAAAACGCAACCAGAGAAATCGGCTTTAACGAGACTAAAAAAATATATATTGCGGCAAATAAAACGGTGGCAAACTTTATCTTTCTCGAATTGACCGCATTCGCGGTCTTCAACGTCATATTCATAAAGCATAACTCTTTTTGTTTAGGGTATAAAATCGTACAAAAAAGCACATTAAACCTTAATGTGATCAAAAAATATGACACAAAAAACAAAGAGTATGATCTTCATAGGAGAGATAAAACGAAACCATGTATAATATTTCCGAACAAAATTTAAAAAGCCTGTAGCACTGCTATGTAAGTTAATTGACTACAACTAAAATTAAGAGCGATCAACTTGGAACGAAAAGCGGTATTTTTGGATAGAGATGGGGTTATCAACGAAGATACGGGATATGTCTATCGAAAAGAGGATTTTATCTTTACGGATGGTATCTTCGACTTCTGCAAACGTATGCAGTCACTTGGCTATCTTCTTATTGTCGTAACCAACCAATCGGGCATCGGAAGGGGCTACTACACTCACGAAGATTTTCATCATCTTACGACATGGATGATAAAAAAATTTAGTGAAAAAGATATTGATATCACCGATGTTTACTACTGCCCCCACTTACCAAACGACAAGTGCAATTGCAGGAAGCCGCAACCCGGCATGATATTAAAAGCGGCAAACGAGCACTGTATAGACCTGAAGCGATCCGTACTTGTCGGCGACAAGCTTAGCGACATTCAAGCGGCGCAAAAAGCGGGTGTTTCGGAGACGATCCTGATCGACTCAAATCCGAGCAACTCACAAAATCCCTCGGAAAACTATCGTCAAGTCGATACGATTAAAGCGCTTAACGATATAATTACACATTAATCAAAAAAGTGAGCTCATGAGATACGGTTCGACAGATTTTAACGACAAAACCGTCCTCGTTACGGGAGGAGCGGGTTTTATCGGTTCGAATATCGCCTTTTATTTACAATCTAACTTCCCCAAATCCCGCATCGTCGTTTTAGATAAATTTAGAGACGGTTCACGTTTTGAAAATGGCAACCCTACAAGCTACGGACACTTTGGCAACCTCATCGGTTTCAACGGCGAAGTAGTTTGCGGAGACATTAGAGACGATGCATTGCTTCAAAGACTCTTTGAAGAGTATGATTTCGATTTCATATTTCATCAAGCGGCTATTTCGGATACGCGTGTATACGATCAAGAGATTGTCATGCAGACCAATATCAACAGCTTCCATACCCTTTTAAAGTTATGTCGTCAATACCGAAGCGATATGATCTATGCCTCGTCCGCTTCGACTTACGGCTCGCTACCCGCACCCCAAACCGTCGGCAAAGAGGCACCCGAAAACCCCTACGGATTTAGCAAATACGCAATGGATCGTATCGCCTACCGTTATATGTCGGATTTTCCACAAATGCGTATCATCGGATTGCGTTATTTTAATGTCTACGGTCCAAGAGAGCACTACAAAGGCAAAACCGCATCAACCGTGCTTCAGTTTGGACTTCAAATATTGTCGGGGAAAGCACCGAAACTCTTTGAAGGTAGCAAATCAATCTATAGAGACTTTATCTATATTGACGATGTCATCCAAGCAAACATAAAAGCGTGTGAAGGCAAAAACGGCGTGTACAATGTGGGAACGGGAAAAGCAAGAACTTTTCTCGATATCGCACTTATACTGCAAGATTTACTGAATGTCGATTATGGCATAGAGTATATCCCCAACCCTTATCGCGACTACCAGAGATTTACACAAGCCGATATCGAATCTACCGAAGAAAGTCTTGGATACAAACCGCAGTGGAGCCTCGAAAGAGGAATCGAAGCATATCTTCCGGAAATCAAACGTATCTACCAAACCGGTGAGTTTCTTTCCGCATGATTACGCTCCAAAGTACTCCGCCCAAGATATTGCTCATCGGAGATCTTATGCTAGATCGCTATCTCTGGGGGGCTTCGACTCGCATCTCTCCGGAAGCACCGGTTCCCGTTATAAAAATAGAAAAAGAAGAGATAAGACTTGGTGGCGCAGGCAATGTTTTGCGCAATCTTGTCTCTCTTGGTGCCCACATCCGATTTCTTTCGGTAGTCGGCGACGACGATATGGCAAAAACGGCACTCTCCTTATTGGAGGAACTTAATGTCGACACCTCAAACATTATATCCTCCACACAACGCCAAACGACACTCAAGAGCCGCATCATTGCCTCCGGTCAGCAAATCGTACGATATGACAAAGAAGACACCTTTCCTATCGACAAAGAAACTAAAACGAAACTCTTTGAAACCTACTTAAGAGAGCTTGAGGGTGTCGATATCGTTCTGCTCTCCGATTATGGCAAAGGCGTTTTACCGAAACATTTGACACAACAAATGATCACAGTAGCAAAAGAAAAAGGGATTAGGGTACTTGTCGATCCAAAAGGAAAAGATTTCGACAAATACAGAGGCGCCTATCTTTTAACACCCAACAAAAAAGAGCTCACAGAGGCTATGGGTGCAACCTTGCAAAGTCCGAAACAGATAAAAGGTGTTCTTCGAGAGATGAAGGCACGCTACGATCTTGAGGTCGGTTTCGTTACACTCGGAGAGGACGGTATGGCGTTTTACGATTCGCAACTACACCTGCGTCCGACGGTCGCCAGAGAAGTTTATGACGTTACAGGTGCAGGCGATACCGTATTGGCGGCACTCGGTTTTGCCTTAGCACACGAAAATCCGCTTGAAAGTTCGGTAGATTTTGCCAATACGGCAGCCGGCATTGTCGTAGGAAAAATCGGCTCCGCCGTCGTCGAAGCGGACGAGATCTTCTCTTTCAATCATGCTGATA
>JALWQQ010000124.1 GCA_027083075.1 Campylobacteraceae bacterium | reverse complement strand
GCGAAAACTCTTCGATCTCTTTGATAACCATCTATGCTCCTTAACGCAACTTTCCGACGACATCGCCGAAACGAACCTTGCGGTTGATCTCGAGCTCCAAACGCATGGCGCCCTTTTGGGCGATATGTACGACCGTTGATCCCATCTCGAAGTATCCCATCTGCTCTCCTCGCTGCAATAAGACAGGCTTTGCAGTAAAGTCGTAAACACGCTCTTTGCGCGCCTTTGCATCCTCTTGTAGCGTCGGCAAAAAATCGAGTCGCAACCTGCCGACATTGAGCGCACCGACAAGCACGATAAAGTGCAATCGTCCCTTTGCATCATGGGCTTTTAGCACAACACGTTCGTTTTCTAAAAAGAGTTTCGGTTTTTTACGTAGATAACGAAGGTTAACCGGATAGAGTTTGCCCGGGATATAGCGTACTTCCGACACCTCAAGATCGGTAGGGGCATGGTAGCGATGGTAATCGCAAGGCGCCAGATAGTAGTTGGCATAGGCTCCACCCTCCATCCGTTTGAGTCTCTCTACCGAATCTTCGTGTAGTAGCGTTGCCAAATCGTATGCCATACCTTTGATCTGATAGAGTCTGCCCGCTTCTACGACACCGCATTCGGTCACCAGACCGTCCACCGGTGCGATGACTTTACTTTTAGCACGCGGCATCGGCGGTAGGCTTTCGAGCTCTCTTGTAAAGAGCGCATTGAGCGTAGGGTAGTCGCACGCCTTTTTGAAACGCGAGAGATCAACCCCCATGAGTTTGACATAGAGTGCGTTGATCATATGTTGTACGATCGACGGAAACGCCTTGTCGGCAAAACGTCCGAAGAGCTGTGAACACCACAGGCTAATGTGCCTCTTCATTACCGTAGACTCCTCTCTTTGATAGGGACGATTATAGCAAAGATTTATAAACCCTTTTTGGTTATGATACGGGAGCAAAAAGGAATCCAATGCCAACCTATATACTTTTCGATACCGAGACAACAGGCAACGGGGAAGAGGATCGCGTCATACAGGTCGGTGCTTTTGTAGTGCACGACAAAGAGAAGATCGAAGTGATCGACGAACTATGTTATAGCGAACATCCCATCTCTCTCGAGGCGATGGAGGTGCACCACATTACGCCCGAAATGATCGAAAGCAAGCCCCCCTTTAAAGAGACACGCTTTGCCGAGACGATAGAGCGCTACAATGTGCCGGAAAACTTTCTTATCGCGCACAATATCGCCTTCGATCTCGGGATGATCCGCAAAGAGGGTTTTGAAAACCGCTATACCCTTATCGATACCGTTCGCTGCGCCAAACACCTCTTTGCCGATCTGCCCTACTACCGCCTTCAGTATCTACGTTACGCGCTGGGTCTCTACAAGATCGAAGCCGAAGAGGCAGAAAAGCTGGGCGTCAGTATCCAAGCACACGATGCGATCGGCGATGTGCTCGTCTTAAAGCTACTGCTTTCAAAACTGGTTGCTGCGGCACGCGAGCGATTTGAGGGGGAACATCCGATGGCGACACTGGTGCGACTTACTCAAACGCCGGTACTGATGACACATCTGAGATTTGGCAAGTACAAAGACAGAAAGATCGAAGAGATCGCCCGACTCGATCCGGACTATCTGCATTGGATGCGCAAAAATATCGATCTGGACGAAGATATGGCGTATTCGATCGACTACTATCTCAATTAACGCTCACCATTAAAGAGTGCGGCGATCTCATTTTCGGGAATGGCATAGATACGCTTGATAAGTAAGTCCAACGATTGACAAAAGCGCTCCTCCGCATAAAGGATACGAAAATAGATACGCGTAAGAATATGTTCATTGAACTTTTTATTTTCGCCAAGATGCAGTAGCTTTGAAAAAAACGAGTTGTTGTTATTTTCTTTAATCTTTTTGATCAAAGCGCAATAGAGTTCATGCATTTCACGATGTCTGCTTTCAAGCTCTACGATTTGGTGTGCATTGCAGGTATGAAGCTTGAGAAGAACGGGTTTATACTCCTGCAGCCAATGTGAAAAGGGGCATTTGGTTGTCTGCACTCCCTCGTCATCGGCTCCTATGCACTCTATGCCCGACTTCAATATCTTTGCATGCCGCAGAAGATCCTCGTGTGCACTTTTTGCATCTCTTAAGGCGCAAAGCAACAACTCTTTTTTCGTCATTTTTTCTCTTCCCGTACCCCTATTGTTTCTTGCCCGAACTTATTATAGCAAAATACAATCCTATTGCAAACTTGGTTTTACACACCTTTTTTCGTATAATTACGCAATTTTTAAAAAAGGCACGTTCAAGATGCTCTCTTTTGTGCTTGAAGCAAAGGACGAACTCTCCCCCGATGCACTCCGCATCGCGCTTGTCGGCACCCTCTTATCCGCCCGAAACGACACAGTGCCGCTGGTGCGCATCGCAAATATAGAGGATTCAAACATCGACACGGACGATGCACAGGCGTACTGTGCGCTTCTTAAGAGCTGTGCCGTACCGTGCGATGCTCCGCTGCTGCAGAGTGAGCGCAGGGGGCTCTACAAGCGTCTTGCTTATGCTCTACTCGAAAATAAAAAAGCCTACCTCTGTTTTTGCGAAGGCGAATGGTGTAACGGCAGATGTGCCATGCTATCCAAAAATGAAGTAGCGCGAAAGATCGAGACAAAAGCGCCCTACGTCATACGCGCTAAAGAGCCGAAAGAGCATGCAGAAGTCAATGATAAACTGCGAGGTACGGTCGTTGTAGCGGCGGATGCACTCGGCGAGATCACCCTATGGCAACGCAACGATACGCCCACGCCGATATTTGCTTCGGCGTGTGACGAGATGCTCAATGACATTTCGCTTGTTCTAAGTAACGACACGATCGAAACACGGGCAAAGATCACTCATCTTAAAACCCTGCTTGGTGCACAAAAAGCGTGTGATTTTCTACATCTTGCAAAGTTGGAAGGCGCAAACTACACCGTACAAGAGTTGCTCAAAGAGGGTTTCCTTCCCGATGCGATAGTCAACTATCTGCTGATACTCTCTTTTCAAGAGATGCCGCAAGCCCCCTTCGTGCTACCCGAGGCGATCGAATACGCTACGGTAGAAAATCTTAACGAAAGCTATGCATACTTTGAGATCGAAACACTGCGCAGACTCAACCACTTACATCTGCAACGCATGGACGAGAAAAAGCTCTCGACGATCTTCGGCTTTGCCGATGCCGCGATCGGACGCTTGGCAAAACTCTATCTTGACGAATGCGATACCGTCAATGCGCTTAAAAAGAAGATCGAAGCGATCTTTGGGCAAAAGCGCTTTGAGGGCGCGATCGGCAAAGAGACGGAGAGGTTACGCACGCATTTGCGGCAGGCACCCTACTTCGAGAAATTCGACGATCTGGTACGCGATGTCGAAAGCGCAACGTCGCTACGCGGCGATACGCTCTTTAGAGTATTGCGACTTCTGCTAACAGGTAGCGAAACAGGTCCCGAACTTGCTACAATATACGACTGCATCAAACCCTATCTTTTGGAGGTGATACGATGAGTGCCCTACTCTATGCACTGGTACAGACGATCCATATGGCGATCACGCTCTATATCTGGATCATCATTATAGCCGCACTACTTAGCTTTGTACGTCCCGACCCCTATAACCCTATCGTGCAAACGCTCTATAGGTTGACCGAACCCGCTTTTGCGTGGGTAAGACGCAAACTCCCCTTTGTTGTATTTTCGGGTATCGACCTCTCGCCTGTCGTGATCATCTTTGCTTTGCAGTTTCTCGATATCTTTATCACGCGACTCGTGTACGGATAAACAATGTTGCGATACCTTTTATCCATACTCTTTGTTAGCCTGTCGCTTTACGGCGCATCCTTGCCGTCGTTAGATACACTGTTGCGTATGCCCACGGGCGTAGAGAAGGATTATTTTATCTGGCGCTACCTGCAAAGCGACAAGATCGATGCGGCACAAGCGCGCGGACTCATCCGTTACGTCAGTCACATCAACGGCAAACTGCGTAGCGCTTATCGTCGCAAAACAGGCGAAAATCCCCCTGCGGTAAAAAACCCCTACGGTGCAACGCCGCCGCATATCTGGAAGCGCAGGTTGCGTGCACACAAATATTTCCAAAAGGGGCTTAAGCTGATGCGCCAACATAAAGAGGCGGAGGCTGCAGCCTACTTCGATGCGGCGCGCAAAAACTATCGCAGACGCGAAGAGGTGGACAAAACGCTCTTTTGGCTCTATCTGGCAACCAAAAAGCGCTACTATCTTGACGTCTTGCGTAAAAGTCCGATCCCGGACTTTTACACCCTCTTGGCGGCAGATACTGTCAACGCCAAGTATCCCCCCACGCCCACCTTTACTTTTAAAGCGGACGATACGCCGCACTTTAATCCGAGCGATCCGGTCGATTGGGCGTGGCTCAAGGCTACGGTGATTCATACCAAAGATCGGGACAAACTCAAGCACCTTGCCAACCGCTACGCCTCCAAAGAGTGTCTGGGTGTCTGCACTTACATCTTGGGTAGAGCCGATAGCAATAAACGCGCCTACTATCCGATGCCCTATCGCAAGATCATGCGCCGCCTGCCGATCGAGCGTCAAGCGCTGATCTATGCGATCGCCCGCCAAGAGAGCCGCTTTGTCCCCTCTGCCATCTCACGCTCTTTTGCGTTGGGACTGATGCAGTTTATGCCCTTTTTGATCGACCATATCGCCAAAGAGCGCGGCGAGCGTATTCGCTACGAAGATATCTTCAACCCTGCCGTAGCGATCGCCTATGCCAACACCCACCTTAACTATCTCGAGCGCTTTTTGTACCATCCGCTCTTCATCGCCTATGCCTACAATGCCGGCATCGGCTTTACTAAGCGTTATTTGCTCAATCCGAAGCATTTCCGCCCCGGAGCTTACGAGCCCTATATGAGTATGGAGACAATGCCCAATGCTCAAGCACGCGAATACGGCAAAAAGGTACTAACCAACTATGTGATCTATCTCAACAAATTGGGAAAGCCGACACGTATGATTCCATTGGTTAAGGTGCTGGCAAGCCCCGAAAAGACCGATGCCTTCCGACACTGATCACTTATCGGGGTGCGTATAGCGGTACGCGGGTTTTTTGTAGAGCATCAGCACCCCCTTCCCTAGTTCGCCTGCATCTACGTGTAGCTGCATTGGCGCTGCACTGCTCTGCGCGGGAAACGTGAGTAGTTTGTAGTATGTCCAACGGTTTGCTTTAAAGCGGAGTAGCCGCTCTACACGCCCTTCTTCCAACACCTCGATGTGCAACGGCGCGGCACCATTGAGTCGAAAGTTAACCTGCGGCAACGTGAGCTCTTCCGGCAGGAGAGCCACCAAAACCGCCTCATGTTTTGCATCGCTTTGTTGCGGTAGATAATACGCCTCTACATGCAGGCGCGTCACGCCGTGTGCATCGCGCAGATCGAAGGCGCGCTGCTTGATCATCTTGCTCAGATGATCGCGTCGCTTTTCCCACTGTGCAAAGAGCGTCGCTTTTTTCTTAGTACTACAGCCGTGTAGCAGCAGGAGTGTTGGCAATACCCATGAAGCAACTCTCATCCATACCTCCGAAGACGATAGCGCCATTGTATCATATGAACTTTTAGCTATAATTC
>JALWQQ010000123.1 GCA_027083075.1 Campylobacteraceae bacterium | reverse complement strand
GTTTGGTGTAGAGACCCCCTTTGCCGTATCCAAGTGAAAATCGTGTTATAAGTTTTGAGAGGTTAAAAAAGTACCCCAAAGCAATCTCACCGCTTCGATTTTTTTCTCCAAGAGAGTTTTGTCTTTCATCTTTTGCGGCAACAAAAAAACGCCACTGCTTGGCGCACTTTTCGAAGGGTAGCTGTGCAAAAAAACGAAAACGATAGGCGCGTTTTTTGTAGCGTTGGAAGCGTATACTGTTTTGTGTACCGATATAGAGCTCATTATCGATGTCAAAGTAGCGTTTGTTTTGAAAAAAGCGGTCGAAAATATTGCGTTTTTCCGTTTTTTTTCGGATATTTTTCTTGTTATCGCTCTTGCAGGCTCTATTACCAAAAAAACTATTGAGACGATAGAGTGCGCCACTTAACGTATCGTCAAGTTTTTCGGCATAATGAACGACATGCTTTGATATAGTATCGTGTAGATTGTCGATTGGTGAAGAGTCCTCTTTTGCTACACATATCTGTAGCATGAGCGACAAAAAAATTATAGATAGACATAGAGATCTCTTTATCATGATACTATTATCTCGTAAGGAGCTTAATATGCTATAATCGCCGTATGCACAGCACATTTTCTACCCTCGATTGGTCTGTTTTCGGCGCCTATTTCGTCGTTTTGGCGCTTACTTCCGCACTCTTTGCGCGTATCAAAGTCTCTACGAGTAGGGACTACTTCGTCGGGGGCAATCGCGTCCCCTTCTGGGCGGCGGCGGTCAGTCTGCTTGCCACTACGCAGTCGGCGGCAACCTTTCTGGGCGGACCCGAATATAGCTTCGGCAAGGATCTGACCTTTGTCGGCTTTTATCTAAGCGCCTTGGTTGCGGTGATCGTTGTCGTCAAGCTCTTGATCCCGAGGCTCTATGCCATCCGCGCGGTGACGGTTTACGAACTGCTTGAGCGACGCTACGGCGAACAGGCCAAGCGCGATGCCGCCGTCGTCTTTTTGCTCGGCAGACTCTTTGCATCGGGCGCGCGGCTCTATATCGGCGCCTTGGCGATATCGATGATTCTCTTTTCGGATATCGAGGCGATACATGTGGCGCTTTCGATCCTGCTTTTGATCGTGGCGGCGTTGGCCTACGCCTATTTTGGCGGGGTGACATCGGTAATACTTTCCGATATCATCCAAGCCGTTACCTATATCGGTGCAGCGCTGGCTGTAGCGATCTATCTCTATCTCTCGCTCGATATCCCCTTTGCGACGATGGTGCAGACTCTCTCACACGAAGGCAAACTCCGCCTTGTCGATCTCTCTTTAGACGGCGGCTTTAGCGTCTGGGCACTGGCGGGCGGCTGGTTGTTGCTCAATATCGCCGCCTACGGACTCGACCAAGACATGACGCAGCGTGCGCTGAGTTGTAGGGACGCCAAGAGTGCGGCGCGTTCGATGATGCTGGGTATCTGGCTGACGATACCGGTGGCGATCCTCTTTTTGATCATCGGCTTGCTGCTCTATCTTTACTATAAACACCCCGAGTTTTCCGCCGCAAGCGGGCATCTCGTGCAGCGCTTTCAGGGCGATAAGATCACCATCTTTATGTACTACATTTTACACGAAATGCCCGAAGGGTTGCGCGGATTGGTGACGGTGGGGGCGGTTGCGGCGGCACTGAGTAGCTCTAACTCGGTACTCTCGGCGATGGCGTCGGTAGCGGTGGAAGATATCTACCGTCCGATTAAGGTACGGCAAGGGATAGAAGAGGAGACGCATTACCTGCGTGTCGGACGCGTGGCGGTGCTACTCTTTGCGGTAGCGTTGTCGCTGATGGCGATGCTTAGCTACTATTGGCAACATGCCACCGATTTGCCTCTGCTGAGCTTCGCGCTTGGCGTGATGGCGTTTGCCTATACGGGACTACTCGGGGTTTACGGCGCAGCGCTCTTTACCGATCGCGGCAGTGCGAGGCGTGTGCGCATTGCGCTTATTGCGGGTTTTGTGACGGTTTTGTTGCTACAACCCTATCTACTCGGCGGTACGCTCTTGCCCAAACTCGGCTTCGCATGGCAGATGGTGATCGGAACAGTAGTGGCGTTCGGGGTGATGACGGGGAAATTAGGAATGAGGAATGAGGAATAGAGGAATTAATTTTAGCTCTACTTAACTCTTTGTAAGTATAATCGTTCATATAATCGTATGAACAAGGAGTATTGATGCAAAAAATACGCAGTACATTTACGATTTCCGATTATATTATTGACGAACTCAATGAGGTCTCGGCAGAACTAAATGAGAAAAAAAGCCATATCGTTGAAGATGCACTTACCATGTATTTTGATTATCTCGATGCAAAGATAGCAGATAAAAGAATCGACGATATCAAAAACGGCAAAGAGAAGGTGATACCGGCAGAAGAGGTCTTTAAGGAACTAGGGCTCTAATGTACACCTTGCACTTTTTAACTTCTGCGAAGAGAGAGTTTGCCAAACTTGACAGTGTCATACAGCGCAATATCAAAAAGAAATTGCTTATTCTTGCAGAAAACCCTGAAGTTTTACAGAATAACATCAAAGCCCTCAAGGGCAAACACAAAGGCAAGTTTCGACTGCGTGTCCATCAGTATCGCGTGATCTTTCAGATCAAAGAGCAGGAACTAATAATTACTATTATCCGTATCGGGCATCGAAAAGAAGTGTACTGATGGCAAAAGATAAATACATCGGCATTATGTCTGGCACTTCGCTTGATGGGGTGGATGTGGCGTTGTGCGAGATCGATGCGCAGGGGTGCACGCTGATAAGCGCTGTTACGCATCCGATGCCCAAAGGGCTTAAAGAAGCTATCTTAAAAAGCATCAACGAAGCGACAACACTACAGGCGATAGGCGAACTCGATCATCGCTTGGGCTTGCTCTTTGCCGAGGCGGTTGAGGCATTGCTAAAAGAGGTTGCTATCGATCGTAGCGAAATCACGGCGATCGGGCTGCATGGGCAAACGCTTTGGCATGCGCCGCATGGTAAGCACCCTTTTAGTATACAGCTTGGCGATCCCAATCTTGTGGCAGCGCATACCGGCATCGCGACTGTGGCAGACTTTCGGCGCAAGGATATGGCGTATGGCGGGCAGGGGGCACCATTGGCACCTGCATTTCATCGATTTATATTTAAAAATATCAACACCCCTGCCGCAGTGGTGAATATCGGCGGCATTGCCAATATTACGATCCTTGCCGATAAAACCGTAGGCTACGACACAGGACCGGGCAATCTATTGATGGATGCGTGGATCGCCAAGCATCAAGGTGTGGCGTATGACAAAGATGGCGCATGGGCAAGAGAGGGCAGGGTGATTGTGCCGCTGCTTGAGGTGATGTTGAGCGATTCATACTTTAAAAAAGCCGTCCCCAAAAGTACCGGTCGCGAATATTTCAATACCGCATGGCTGGCATCAAAGTTGCAAGAAGTGGATAGTGGTGCATTTTCAGATACCGATGTACAACGCACGTTGCTAGAGTTGACCGCCGTGACTATCGCCGAGGCGATCAAGCGTGCCGGTTCTTTGCATGCCCGACTCTGCGGCGGCGGTGCTTACAATCGCTTGCTGGTAGAACGCATTAGTGCATTGTGCGATGGTGTTTCGGTTGAGGTAGCGCCTCATGCCGATATGATCGAGGCGATGATGATGGCGTGGCTTGCCTATAAGCGTGTGCACCGTGAACCGGTAGCGCTTGCCGAGGTGACAGGTACTACGCGCGATACGATCCTTGGGGGTATCTATGAGCCGTAAATTAGAGGAGTGGGTAGCATCGCAAGGGTGGCAGGCGCATCTGCAGCCCTTACAGGGTGATGCAAGCTTGCGCCGCTACTATCGCATCGTTGATCTGCGACGAGGCAATGCCATCGTTGTCGATAGCACGGCACTTCCCGAAGCACTGGCGCATTATGTCGATATCACCAAGCGTTTGGCAGCATCCGGGGTGCGTGTACCGAAGCTTTTGGCGTACGATCTTGACTTGGGCTTTGCACTGCTGGAGGATATCGGTAGCAGACATCTGATCGATACGCTGAGCACGGAAGGCGCGCGTCGTTATGATGAGGCGATCGAGATGATCGTACGCATGCAGCAGGCCGATACTGAGGGGTTGCCCCCGTATGACCGTAGTTTTTTGCTTGAAGAGATGCGCCTAATGCCGCAATGGTACCTGTCTCAATATTTACAAATATCAATCTCTCCTGAAGAGGCTTCGCAGCTTGAGTCGCTTTTTGCGTGCATTGCCGATGAGGTCTTGGCACAGCCGCAAGGCTACTTTGTCCATCGCGATTTTCATGCGCGCAATATCATGATCGACAAGCACGATGCACTCGTCACGATCGATTTTCAAGATGCAAGGGTGGGGGCGCTTACTTATGATCTTGTTTCGCTCTTGCGCGATGTCTATGTACGGCTTGAGCCAAGCGAGGTACGTCGCTTGGCGCTTCATTTTCGCGATCGTTGCGGTATCGATGTCGATGATGCGACCTTTTTGCGCTGGTTTGACTTTACCGCTCTGCAGCGCCATATCAAGATACTCGGCATCTTTGCCCGTTTGGCGCTGCGAGACGGTAAGCGGCGCTATCTCGACGACATCCCCCAAACCTTAGCCTATATCGAAGAAGTGGGTCGTCGCTATGTGGAGAGTGAGGGGGTTGTCAGTTTTTTGAGAAAGCTGGATTAAGCCCCGCTTAGCTACAATATCTACATTTCATTCGAGGGTAATCTATGAGTGCCAAGAGAGATTTTTTGCGCAAAATTGTCGAGGAGGATCTGCGTGTCGGAAAGTATGCGCAGGTAGTGACGCGCTTTCCTCCCGAGCCCAACGGCTTTCCGCATATCGGGCATGCCAAATCGATCACGCTCAATTTCGGTATCGCCAAGGAGTTTGGCGGCAAGTGTAACCTTCGCATGGACGATACCAACCCCACGACCGAAGATAGTCGCTATGTCGAGGCGATCAAGGATGCAGTACATTGGTTGGGCTTCGAGTGGGATGGCGAGGTGCGTTACACTTCGGACTATTTCGAAACGCTCTACGACTATGCCGTGCAACTCATCAAGATGGGTAAGGCCTATGTCGATAGTCTGAGTGAAGCGCAGATGCGTGAGTATCGCGGCACCGTCACGACACCCGGGAAGCGCAGCCGTTATGCCGAGCGCAGCGTCGAAGAAAATCTCGATCTTTTCGAGCGGATGCGTAAGGGGGAGTTTCCCGAGGGGGCGCATGTCTTGCGTGCCAAGATCGACATGAGTTCGCCCAATATGAAGATGCGCGATCCGCTACTCTATCGCATCCGCCATGCGCACCACTACCGTACGGGTGATGCGTGGGCGATCTATCCGATGTATGACTTTGCGCACTGCCTTTCGGACTATATCGAAGGCGTGACACACTCTTTTTGTACCTTGGAGTTTGAGAACAACCGAGAGATCTACGACTGGATCATCGAGACCTTGGGGCTTGAACCGCCGCGTCCCTATCAGTACGAGTTTGCCAGGCTCAATATCAACTACACCGTTATGAGCAAGCGCAAGCTTTTGGAGCTGGTAGAAAAGGGGATTGTCTCGGGTTGGGACGATCCGCGCATGCCAACCATTGCCGGTTATCGTCGCAGGGGCTATACCCCCGAGT
>JALWQQ010000122.1:4756-5659 GCA_027083075.1 Campylobacteraceae bacterium | reverse complement strand
GCCCCTAAAGGCTTTAAGAAGTGTTTCGTAGTCCTCAAGTGCCTTCTCTTGCGGTGTGCTTTTGTTTTTGCCGATATTGATACCGATCGGATAGTCGAAAAAGTAGAGTTTTTTGAGCCGCTGTATCATTGCATAAGCACCGTCGTTGTTGAAGCCCATCGCATTTTGTATCGCTTCGTCGTCTATAAGCCGAAAGAGCCTCGGTTTGGGGTTGCCCGCTTGCGGTTTGGGAGTCACGGTGCCTATCTCGCTATAGCCGAAACCGAGCGCAGGGGTAGCGTAGAGGTAGCTACCGTTTTTATCAAACCCTGCTGCCAGACCGACGGGGTTACGAAATGTGCGTCCGAAAAGACGCTGATGTAACATCGCATCGTCGACGAAGTAGCGATCGGAAAAACGCTTGGCAAGAGGAGGGCATACACCAAGTGTGCGCAGGGCATATCCTGCAAGCGTGTGCGCCGTTTCGGGTTGCAAGCGAAAGAGTAGTGATTTGATCGTATCGTAGTTCACCGCATTTCCTCAGCGTAAAATCGTTATGCGATTATACCCAAAATCGGGTTTATCGTTGTGGTGAACCCAAATCTCCGTTAAGAGATTTGGGATGAAGACTAATAGAAGTAATGGAAGCCGAGTGTGGCGCCCTTGAGTGCGGTGACGTTCTCGAACTCTTTGACCTTATAGTAGTGATAGGAGAGATCGGCATCGATCTTGTCGGATACATAAAAGAGCATGCCTGCATTAAGACCGTAATAGATCCCGCTTGTATCTTTTTGATTGAGGGAGTTATCGCTCACGGTTCCGAGGCTGAAGCCTACATAAGGGCGATACTGGGGCATACCGAACACACCGTCGGCATAGATGCGATCGATCTCGGCAGAGAGGGTTTCAAAGTGGTTATTGTAC
>JALWQQ010000122.1:0-4746 GCA_027083075.1 Campylobacteraceae bacterium | reverse complement strand
CTCATAGGTAAACATCGTACGCCACTCTTGCGACTGTTTGCCCCAGCGTAGTGCTACGGTATTTTCCGTTTTTCTCGGCGAGATGTCAAGCGTTTGTGTAGCGACTGTTACGCCGATAAAGGGAAACTCTTTGAACTCGGAGGCCGTTAGTGCTAAGCTTGTAAAGAGTAATGCGGTGACGATTTTTTGAAACATTCTTTTTCTCCAATAAACACTCGCCGTAAGTTTATCCATATTTTCGTTAGCCTAATCTTATCGAAAAAAAGTCAAAAGTAGCGACATCTATTGTGTTTTTTCCCAAACCGTCCCCTCCGGCGTATCCATAATGGCGATTCCCATGCCGTGAAGTTGCTCTCTGATAGCATCCGCGCGAGCAAAGTCTTTGCACTTTTTCGCTTCGCTTCGTTCCCCAAGAAGCGCCTCTATTTTTGATTTTAGCGCATCGTCAACCCCTTGCTGGAAGTAGGTAAAGGGATCGCTTCCGCCAAAACCGAGTAGTGTGTCTATATAGGCGATGTTGCCCAAGATGCGTTGTTTAAGCGCTTTGGATTTCGGTTCTTTGTCAAGCGCATCGTTGCTTTGCGCCACCATCTCGTCGATCGCCGCAAGGGCTTCGGAGATGTTGAGATCGTCCTGCATAGCCGAAAGCAGGCGCTTGGCAAATGCCGCATCTTCCGAGCCTATTTTGGAAGGCAAGGCGCGTTTTTTGAGTCGATAGAGCTTGTCAAGCCGCTTTTTTGCCGCAAGTAGATCGATCTCATTAAAGTCGAAATCGTTGCGGTAGTGCACCCCGATGAGGTAGTAGCGCAACACCTCCCCGTCGTAGGCGGCAAGTGCATCTTTTAAAAAGAAGCTGTTGCCCAGCGATTTGCTCATCTTTTCGCCGTCGATGCGCACAAAGCCGTTGTGCATCCAGTATTTTGCCAATCTTTTGCCTGTAGCACATCGACTTTGCGCCGCTTCGTTCTCATGATGCGGAAAGAGCAGATCGGCGCCGCCGCCGTGTATATCGATGGTATAGTCGCTATCGCCGGTAAAGTGCTTCTCGATCATTGCCGAACATTCGATATGCCAACCGGGTCTGCCGCTACCGACCGACGTATCGAAGCAGACATCATTGTCGCCGCACGCTTTCCAGAGGGCGAAATCTTTGGGGTTGCGCTTCTCTTCGGCATGTGTGACGCGGCTTTGGTTACTCTTGTCATCAACAACTTTGTGCGATAAGGAGCCGTAGTCGGGATCCTTGGAGGTGTCGAAGTAGATATCGCCGTTTGTTATGCGGTAGGCACATCCTTTGTGCAGAAGTGTTTCGATCATAGCGCCGATCGCATCGATGTGCTCCGTCGCCTTGGGCGCGATATCGGGCGGTAAAACGCGCAAAGCCTCCATCTCCGTTTCGTAGCGCTCTATATAGTAGCGCGTCAGCGTTTCGAGGTTTTTTCCCGTTTCGGCAAGTTTTTTGATGATCTTGTCGTCGATGTCGGTGTAGTTTTTTGCCAGCGTTACCTTGAAGCCCGATGCAAGTAGCATTCTCTTAAGCAGATCGAATGCCAAAGCGCTACGCGCATGTCCGAGGTGAGCGTCGTCATAGACCGTCGGACCGCAAACGTAAATGCTTGCTTCGTTCTCCCTGATCGGCTCAAACGGACGCTTGCGGCGTTGTGCCGTATCGTAAAGTGTGATCATTCATCAGTGGAACGTGTAGGTTGCACCGAGTGTAAGCGTATTGAAGAGCAGACCCTGCGCGCTGATGCCGTTCGTATAGTTATCTTTATTGTAGAGGTCGAGGTAGTCTATATAAAAGCCGTAGTTGTTTGCCAACTCGTATTTTGCACCTACACCCCACTGCATACCGCTTTTTCTATACTTGACGCCGGACTTCTCGTAGGTACTCTTGCCGTAACCCGCAAGACCGTAAACACCGAGTCCCGTCGTTACGTTGAAGATGGGCTTGAGATAGATACCGAGATTGCTCATCTTGTCGTTACGTTTTTGGTTTGTCGCGCCGTAGTCGAAGGTCGTCTTGCTCAAAGTCTGTGTATAGCGCGCCTCGATGCCGATGTATTTATTGAAGTAATAGCCCGCGCTGAGTGTTGCGGCGTGACCGCTTGCCAAGAGCGCCTCGTTCATGCGCATATAACTATATGCCAATCCGAGATAGAAACCGTCATACTTTACATCGTCGACAACCACGACATCCTTTTTAGGTATCGTTACGGCAGGCTCCATAGGCTCCGCAACCTTATGCATATCCCCACCTGCCGTTAGAAGGCTCGATGCTACCAAAAGTGCTACGCTTGTACTCCCGATGATACGTTTCATGTGACAGATTCTCCCGAACTTTTTGGAACCTATTGTAATCTTTCAATACTTAAACTAAAGCTTTTTTTAGTTAATCTTGCAGTGACATATAAATCAATAGTTAACAAAAATTTCGGGGAGCAAAGAATGAAACGACTTCTAACGGCATCGCTACTTCTCTTTTATCTCAACGGTTGTAGTCTGCAGCATCTCTTTCCATTACAGGAAGCGGGAACCGTGAAGCATCTCAAGACGATGCAAAAGCAAGAAAAACCCGAGAGTCTCTTTCCCGATTTTGACCTAAGTTGGCAAAACATCGCATCGGGAGTTGCCGTCGCCGTCATCGCGGTCATGACATTTATGTAAATCAAAGAGGTTACCGTGAAACAATCCATCGTTTACCCCTTATGTGTTTCGTTTCTGGTGCTCTTTTTGAGTAACGGTTGTGTGGAGCGCGGATATCAACTGCATGTCAATGCGACAAGCAAGACGGTAACCGCAGAGAGTGTCGCGCCTGTCGGTGCACCGCAAAAGGCGGGCTTATTCGAGAAGATGATCAATGCTGTCAAGCATAGTCTCGGTGCCCTCAGTGCAAAGAAAGAGGCGGAGTCTGCGAAGCAAGAAGAAGGTGCTTCTGCCGACCGGCACTACCATGGACGCATCAAAAGTGAAGAGGACGAGGAGACGGTAGAGACTTCGACAAATGAGGCGACGGGGGATGAAGATACCGAACCCGTTTACGAGGATGAAAACGAGGTAGCACTGCCGAGCGAGGAGGTCGTGTCGGAGGATGAAGAGTCGGCAACGACGGAGACGCGTAGCGAGGCGTTTCGTCCGCAGACGGTACAACATCGTGCAAGCGACAACGACGAGAAGGAGGAGGGCGGAGATGTCGATCGTGTCGCGCGTATCTTGAAAGCCAAGATGGCGGCGGAGCAAAAGAGCACAACGGTGCCAAGTGCCGAAACCGTTGCTCTTCACCCCGAGGCGAAACATGCAAGCCCGATATCGAAGCCTGCATCCAAGCCCGAAAGTACGCATACTCCATCCGCATCGAGCGACAGGGTCAAAAGAGCCGAAGTGAAAGCATCGACCAAGAGTCTACCCAAAAGCCAAAAGACTTCTGCACGGAGTGTTTCGGCAACAGCTATGGCGACAAGCGCCAAACGGCTGCTTGACAGGAGTGTGGCGTTGCGCTTTATGCCCGTTGACAAGACCTATGTCAAGTTTGGCACCTCGGAGATACACGGGCATGTGATCTATATGGATCACGGCGAGGAGGTACCGCTCTACAAACCTACCGCCTATCTTGTGCCCAAGAGCGCCATCGCCGCCCGTTGGTACAACGACTACTATCTGAAAAACAAAACGCCGCAAAAGCCCTTGACGCTCATCTATGTCAACAAGACCGGTCTTGACTTTGACAACAACTTTTCGCTTTACGGGGTAGAGAAGGGCGACTACTATGTCGTGATCGTAGCCAAGGATCCCAAAGAGCTCAACCATACGGTCTATGTTGCGAAAGATCTTCATGTCGATCGCTACAAAAAGTTGATTGCGGTATTTAGCAAGGCACTGCATTGACAAAGGAGTGCGGGTGAATCTACCGAATCTTTTGGCGCTCTTGCGCCTGTTGGCGGCACCCGTGATGTTTGCGCTTTTGGTTGAGCGCGACAACACCCTTTTTGCAGGGATTGACAGTAGTTGGCTCGACTATGCGGTGGCATTTCTCTTTGTCTTGGCAAGTGTTACCGACTTTTTCGACGGCTATATCGCCCGTGAGTTTGACAAGATCACCGTCTTGGGGCAGATACTTGATCCCTTGGCGGACAAGATGTTGATGCTGGCGGGGTTTTTGGGGCTGATGCTCTTGCATCGTGCCGATGCGTGGGCGATCTACCTTATACTTACACGAGGGCTCTTCGTCACGGGACTGAGGGTCTCCGCCGCTTCGAGAGGACTTGATGTCTCCGCTTCGTTTGCGGGCAAACTCAAGACGGTCGTGCAGATGTTTGCCGTCGGTTTTTTGCTGATGCGTTGGCCCGGCGGCACACCACTGCTCTGGGCGGCAGTTGTCATTACACTTTACAGCGGCTGGGAGTATCTGCGCGAATTTTTTAAGAGTATGTAACCTTCTGTAACACTTTGTACTATTAACAAAAAATTAACAAAAATTAAATCGTTTCCTTGATTTTTTAGGTCTCTTATGCTAAAGTTTGCGTGTAAAACCACAAACAAAGGAACGAAAGATGAAACTCACGAAGCTTTCACTCGTAGCTGCATTTGCAGCAAGCATGGCAATGGCAGGCGGCGACATCGAGCCGGTAGAACCTACGGTAATGGCTCCCGAGCCTGCAGCGGAAGCGCCTGCGCCTGCAGCAAGCAACGACTGCGGCGGTTGCGGTAAGATCAGCGGTACGGCGAAGTTGTTCTATAGAACTGATG
>JALWQQ010000121.1 GCA_027083075.1 Campylobacteraceae bacterium | reverse complement strand
ACTAAAAAACGTATTGTCTGTAAATTTTATAACTGTTCGGTGATTATTAACAAAATATTTTCCATTATGAAAAAAGAAATTTGTACCTGCTGAAGAATTTCCCTCATTTGCAAAAGATAAATCTGGATTATCCTCATTACCTATAAATACTTCGTTAGGAAATTTTGACTCTTCAACAAAAGCAAGAATATTTGCCGATGCATCATATACAGGAAGACCATTTGGATCATTTACATGTTCCAATTTATCATGATTTGCTAATTTCTTTGGACCAAGTAGTGTAATTGATGGATGATTAAAAAAATCTACTTCTTCAAACTCCACCTTCTCAATATCCAAATCGGGATACTTTCCCGTTTTACGTTGCCACCGTCGAAAAAGCTCTATAGCCTGAGGATCCATCACCAAATCTCTCCGCTTTGACAAAGAGACTCCATCTCCGATCGAATCTCGTGCATCAATATATCGAGTTCGATATCGATCTCCTCCTCTTTGCGCTCGACGATAGATCCGATATTGACAGACGAGAGTCCGTTAATATCGATCTTTTTACTTCGGTAGCGTTGCCCACGGCGCATGAGGTTGATGATCCGGCGGATATTTTCGGGGCTATAGCTATGCTTCATCTTGTCTTTTGGATCGGGGTGGGGGATATAAAGCGGTTTGTCATCGTTGTCCGCTCTGATAAAAGTGCATTTATTGCTGTTATGTGTGGTATCGAAAAACCAGATGTGAGTACTTACGTCGGTATTGGTAAACATTGCATGCGGTTGCTCTACAACCGCCTTGAGCATCCCAAGCTTAAAAATCGTTCGACGAATTTTGGCTTCGCTACTACGTTCCGATCCTGTGCTTATGAGCGACGAAGAGGTGATGATCGCCGCTTTGGCACATTTTCCTCTTGCATTTTCTTGCAACATCATTTTGATGATGTGCAACATAAAAAGAAACTGTCCGTCGCTCTTCTTGGGGAGGACGATCTTGCCTTTCTCATCGCGGACGACATAAAAGTGACTTTTTTTGCCATTTAACGCCCCTTCTTCATTCATGTTGTCACATACCGCTCGATAGTCATGTTTCCAATCCACACCAAAGGGAGGATTGGCAATGATAAAGTCAAAGCTGTCTCCACCATTGATACCTTCCGTAAAGGCAGGGTTGGTAAGCGTATTTCCATAAGCGATAATATTTCGAATACCTTGTTGCTTACCGTCAAGCGAGCTGATTTCCAGAAAGATTTTTGCCAAAAGCCATGTCTGACCGTGATACTCCTGTCCATATATTTCAATCGTCGGATGTTTTAGTTTGTCATAAAAATAGTGCGCGGACTCCATCAACATCGATCCGGTACCGCACGCGGGATCGTAGATGGCGATTTTTTCACGCTCTTTCAGATCGCCGATGACACTTTCGCACATCAGGTGGATGATCGCTTTTTGGGTAAAGTGCTGTCCCGTCAGTTCGCCGCTCAGTTTTTTCATGCGGGCGATCGTCGTCTCGTAGAGGTCTTTGTACTTCTCCTTGGGGTAGTGGGTGAAGTCTGCCTTTTGGTTATAGATATCGAGCACCATTTCAAGATAATGGTTAGGCAGCTCTTCGATATATTCGCCGAGTCTGAAAACTTTTTTGTGATTGAGGTAGGTCAGGAGATCGGTATCTTTGTCCGGATTGTAGCGGCTCTCCTGTTCGAAATAGTGCAAATTCCGTCCAAAGTCGGTGATATGTTCGATGAGATTGAGGAAGGTGCTTTTTGTATCCTCTTTTTGGTAACGCGTATATGTTTCAAGGTCGAGACCAAAACGATTTCGATAGTCGAAGTTGAAGGCAAGCTTGTCGTTGTCCACAAGCAGCTTCAGCGCCATAAACGCCAAAATACGCTGATCGTAGACCGATTCGTTGATCCCGATACCGCGTAAAATATCCGCATACGCCCAGTAATAATCACCCGGTATCGAACCGTCCTGCTTCATTGCGACCGTCATAATCTGCCCCTTCTTTGGATATCGTAAGCTTATTTTACCGCGTTACCAAATAATTTTAATAAAACATGACAAAATGACAAAATATTTAACATTTTAAAATGCAAATCCTATACCCCTGTTACCTATTTCAATGAGTTAAGTTGCGGCGCTTTGAGGTTTACATCGAAGCGCACCTTTTCGCCAAAGAGACGCGGCGGCGCGGGCGGCATCGGGTTAACAAAGCGTATCTTCTTGCCAAATCGCTCTTTAATCTGCTCCTTGAGCTTATGAAGCGCCGTGATCTTGTCAACCAAAACCCCCTTGATCTCAGGCATAGAGGCGATGTAGATCTTGCCCTCGGCAAACCTCTTGATCGTC
This sequence comes from Campylobacteraceae bacterium, assembly GCA_027083075.1. Classification (GTDB taxonomy): domain Bacteria; phylum Campylobacterota; class Campylobacteria; order Campylobacterales; family Sulfurovaceae; genus JALVPA01. Next base: position 3,339 of record JALWQQ010000121.1, on the reverse strand, counting down.
TCAAGCGCTACGCCTCTGTTACGCGAAACCGCCTTAAGGAAGTTTTGGTAGGTAGGCTCTAACATTTGACGCTTTAGATACGCCTTCTGCTCCTCGGTAAGTCGCTTGATGTAGCTAATCGGCTTTTTGTATTTGCCCATCGTCAAATCATCCTCTTGAACGCCGATGGTTTGCGCCAACTTCTCCAGTGCAAAATGCGGCAAGATCACGCCGATAGAGCCGACGATCGCATTGGGATTGGCATAGAGCGGCTTGATCGCCGAGGCGATATAGTAACCACCGCTGGCACCGATCTCTTGGATATACATATAGGTCGGTTTACTTTTGTTGAAATCTTTGAGGTATTCGCTCAGCTCTTCCGAAGCGCTCGGACTACCGCCGGGCGAGTTCATCACAAAGAGCAGCGCTTTATAACTCTTGTCCTCTTTGATGCGATCGAGTGCGTCGATCACCCGTTGTGTGTATGCCATCGTTACGGGTTTGTCGTAGTTGACAAGCGCCACCTTATCGCCGGGAATCACCCCATGTATGAGGCCGTAACTGCGCGCCAATGCCAAGAGCAGCATCAACTCTCCGACGATCAGTACGACAAAGGTGCCGGTCTTGGCACGTGCGGACGCCGTCTCCCACCACAGCTTCTTGCGTCGCAAGGTAGCGGTATCTTTCTCTTTTTTGGCAAAATACTCTTTTAGACTCATTAAAAACGCTCCAACGTAAGAATGATCTGCTTTTCCAGTGCCGTAAAGGCGCGATTCATCGCCGTTACGATCGCCTGTGTATCGTCAGTGCACGGTACCGTCGTACTAAAGCGATAGGCATGCTCGCGCTGCGACGATGCGATGCGCCATGCCGCCTCAAGCACCACGGTGTTATCCTGTTTGATAAAGCGCAGTATCTGTACATGCACGATGCGCTTTGGCATCACATCGCTCTGCCACGGATAGGCGCTGACATTGGGGTCGTGCAGAGCTTGTTGCAGCGTCGCGATCAAGCGACGGGTTAAAAAACGCTGCATATCAACCCCCCACTTCGCGCCGGAAAGATAGTGCAGCTTCACACCTTCGAGTACGGCGATCTCGCGCTTGAGCAGATACTCGGGTACCTCGATCTGCGCGACACCGATACTCATTTGTGTAGACACCGCATCCGTTACGGCGCGCTTTTGTCTCTCAAGCAGATAGTAGTCGCTCTTTACCACGGGTGTGCATGCCGTTGCCAAAAAGAGTAACGCCAAAAAGAGAAGATAGTGTCGCATCTATTTGTCTCCGAATATGAGTGAATTGGGTTTACGGTTAAGCATCTTCAAAAAGCGCTTCATCTGCTCCGATGTCTCCGTTACGCTACGTAGGGTTTGCGATATCTTTTGTGCCATGATCCCCTTCGCATCATACGCCTGTACTCCTTTGCGCATCGTCTTGAGCGTCTTCTCCGTGTCGCGCAGGGTTCGCTGAAGCGCCACAAGGGTGGCATCCAAGCGATCGGGAAGCTTGACAAAGGATTTGCGCGAGGTCATCGCCTCGATCCTACGCATGGTTGCCGTAAGCGATGTGAGGCTCTTCATCAACGGACGACGTACGGCACTTACCGTTGTGTTGCTCTCGTGAAGTAGAGTGCGCAAATCGGCAGCGATCTTATCTAACGGTAAGGCGTTGAGTTTGGCGACAAAGGACTTAATGTCGCTCATAAACGCGCTTTGCTGAGCAGGTACGCTTGGGAAGAGCGGCACATTGCCCGTACAGTAGCGCGGCGGCAAGGTGAGGTTCGTCTCATCTACAAAGTGTAGATCGATATAGAGCAGCCCTGTGATCGGATCGGTCGGTCTTACCTGTGCACGCAACCCCTCTTTGACCGCTTCGCGAATATTCTCTTCCCCGCTATGGGTCGGATCGGCAAACGAAGAGGTGTCGATACTCATCAAGATCTGTGACACCATCTTATGCGAGGTACGGTTATAATCGACATGGATCTCTTTGACACGCCCTACGTCAAAGCCGTTATAGCGCACCGGCGCATTGGGCGTTAGCTTTGCCACGGAATCTTCGACGATCATACGATAGGTTTTGATCGATTTACCACCTAAACCGATCTTTTTTTGGTTTGCCAACGCTTTGTTTTTATAGAGATAAAAGACAAAATCGTCCGGCACTTTTGCTGCAATATTGTCCCCGCTTGAAGAGAAAGCGATACCGCTATGGATAAGATGCCCGATGGGTGCAAGGTTGACATCGAGTCGTCCGCCGCTTATGTCGATATCGAGTGCACTCATGACCCAAAATTTCGAGTCGGTGTGAATGTAAGAGGCGTAGCTTTTGTCGACAAAGATCACAAAATCGACCCCTTTACCGTCCAAAGAGACGGTAAGATACTCTACCTGTCCTACTTTGATATTTTTAAAATAGACCGGTGTACCTTTGACCACATTGTACGCCTCGGGTGCCGTGAGACTAAAGTACTCCCCCTCCCCAACATTACGAAATGCATTGTTCAGTCCGTAAAATTTCCGCTTCGGTTTGCCGTCTTTAGTGGCGTACATCTTGATATAGGTGCCCGACACCAAGGTCTCCAATCCCGAGACGCCGGTGAGGCTCACCTCCGGTTTAACGATCCAAAAACGGGTGTGCTCATTGAGGTAGGGCTCGGCATCTTTATTCATGCGCACATGCACAATCACTCCGTGCCCGTCATCAGAGAGGCGTATGTCGGTTACTTTACCTACGGGGACATCCTTGAACTTTACCACGCTCTGCCCCGCTTCCAGACCTTGGTTTTCAGGAAAATAGATCGTGATCATCGGACCCAAGCGGCTATAGTGTTGCCACGCTAACCACAGCGCGATGATCAATGCGACAAAGGGGACAAGCCAGATGCTTGTCAAGAGGCGAAAACGCCCGCCTTTGCTCACCTCAACCGTTTCATAACTCATTGCTTACAATCCTTCACAAGTCGCGCATCGAAAGCGTGCGCCGCCAAGAGCGTAAAGAGTACCGACAGCGCAAAAGCGGTGGCGGCAACACCGGGTAAAATGCGCACGCCGCTAAAGTGTATAAGCCCTACCAGTATCGCCACCACAAAGACATCGACCATCGACCACGGTCCGGCTATTTCGGTGAGATAGTAGAGCTTGTGTTTATCGATACGCCTCTCTTTTCCCAAAGGGTATTTTACACTAATAAGTAAATAAATCAAAATCAAAAACTTCAAGATCGGGATCAGTACCGACGCGATAAAGATGATGGCGGCTATCGGATAGCTGCCGTGTTCCCAAAGCGTGATGATACCGCCGATGATCGTGTTGCCCTCCTCTTGACCGAACTTCCGCGTCACCAGCATCGGAAAGAG